>NZ_DLGY01000010.1:0-27963 GCF_002482945.1 Flavobacterium sp. UBA7682 | reverse complement strand
CCACTTTTTGCTGACGATTTACAAAATAAACAGCATTATCAATTTCAGTAGGTTTTAGTGGTGTAATTCCGGAATTGTATCGCTTAAAAATTTCCTTTTTCACAACATCTTCAAGTTCCTCATCAACCAAACTTTGACTATGAAAACTAAATTCAATTATTCGTAATTTTGTATCCCAAAACAAATCTTGTAGATCTGTTTCGAAATCTTTAAAATTCTTATTTGCAATTCCGACATTATCAAGCCTTTGCAAACCATTCTTTTTAAGTTTAAATTCGTTATTGATAAATCTTAAAATGGTTTGATATCTCTGTCTGCCATCAATTACTTCAACTTTATCTGAATTTCTAAAATAGATTAAAGGGGGAATTTCAGTGCCTAATAAAATACTTTCAATAAAATATGTGGCCTTTTCATCGTCCCATACGTAATTTCGCTGATAGAAGGGCTTATAGTCGGTTCTCTCAACTCGCTCAGGGTTGTTGAATAAACTTTCTATCGACATAACTTTTGGTTCTATCTTGATTTTATTTTCAAATATTTCCCTGATTTCCATTTAGTTTAACTGATTTAATTGTAACACATTGTTTTCCTGTTGTAAATATAAATTAAATTGGAGAATATAAAAATAATACGATTCCTCAATATGTATATCAAAATCAGAAAAAACGATTTGAAAGATAGTTATTTAATTCTAACGATTTAAGAGATATTTCTTATATTTATAACTTGAATAAAGAAAATCGAAAATTGCTTAAAAAAATAAACAATATTAGAGTAAAAAAATTTTCTTTTATTTCTCGCTTAGAAGAAATATTATAACGTATAGTTAAATACATTCCAAGAATATGAGGGTTAACAGCAATTCCAAAGTTTAACAAATATCCATATTATTATACAATTTATATGAAGGAGATTGACCTGTATTCCGAAGCAAAACCACGCTACTATCAGCTTATTCCAAATCGAGAAGATGGGCTGATACTTCTTGCCCTATATCAAAAATACCAAAAGCAGGAATTTACCGAAGACCAGATTATACAAGTGATCAATAAAGTACTTAGCGACCTTCGAGGATCCAATATAAGAGATGAGGGCAACCGAAACAATAACATCATCCTACGTTTGCAAGAATTCTTTCTGTGGCGCGACAGGAAAAGAAAAGTATACGGCTTTAAAAATTACGGAGAAGAATTTTGCCTGAAGGTCTTTACGCGACTGTCCGAAAGCTATCACCCGGCCAAAATAGAAAGGCTCTTCAAAAACTTGCTTGACACCCTAAAAACAAGCCTAGAAAAAAAACCTCCCGAAATGCTGTTCTGGATGAGCGACCATTTCAACGTTAGAAGCACCGAATTGGCCCAACAGATCGAAATACTCGACCAGCAGGTAAGCGAATCGGTAGACGATTTCCGTTTTCAGATCAAACAACCACAGGCCAACATCCTGCAAGTAATTGAAACCATCAGCAAAGGATTAGACCATATCAAAAAGCACGTACACGAACTCACAACTGGATTTCAGATTACCTACGACATAGACGACATCGTGCAGGACTTGCTCAAAGACACAGCTAACTTTGAGCTTCTGGACAGCATCACCCTCGTCCTGCATTACAATCAAAATGTACGTAACCATTTAGACCAAGTAAGCGCACGCATCGACAAAATAAAGCCTCGCATACGGGAATTTATATTCGAATTTAATCAACGAGAACTCGATCGAAAAACAGACAAATTTCTCCATCATCTGCTGGACAATGCATCTTACATTCGCGAGAATAACCAACCCAAAAGATTGATTTTTCCCGAAGAAATCAAATCCTTTAGCATCAGAGTTCCAGAATCTGTACCCCGTTTCTATATCCTGACTGAAAAAGACTTTTCTAGAAAAGCGCCGCTTCCTCCTGCCGTAAGATCAGTAGATGTTGAACAGACAAAGGAAATGATGGTCAAAAACATAGAAAAACTGGAAATAAAAAAAAGGATACAATATTGGGTAAAAGAAGCCCTAAACCAGATAGACCAAGAGGGAAAACTCGATTTTTCGCCCTTCTTTTTCAACATCCTCAGCCACGAACAGCACAACCTGAACATAGCCGTAAGAACTGCCCAAAGACTAGTAAAACAGTGCAATAGCTGGCAATATGAAATTATGGTAGACCAAAACGAATATCACGATCCGCACTATCAAAACCTTTCACTATGGAATATGAAGATTCTGAAAAAGACATAAACGCACGTTATGCGTTTATGCTAGACAAAACGGCTAAAAACACATTCGCCAAGTTAGACTATCTCCTGAAATCAGGAATGCACATACAGCGAGACTTTCCAAAACCGGTTTTGCTTTATGCCTTTTTGGATAAACATTACCGAAGCCTGCAAGCCTATTATGACGATTTTTTCGAAATGCTCCTCAAAAAGGAAGGCGAAGGATGGAACACTTATTTCTATATCGATTTTCATGAAGGATCACGAGGTAAAGTTCCCAACGACAACCAATATCGATGGTACCTCAAATCGGAATACATACTTATTGGCCTCATCTTTTTCAAAATTTATAAACTGGATGGCAACATCGAACTCGCTAAAATATCCGATTTCATCAACCTGCTCTATCAAGAATATGATGAACTTCTCAATAAAATGCAACGTGTTGTATCATCCATTGAAATTGATGCAGAATCAGACCTGAACGAAGAGAAACTAAAAACTCTCGTATATAAAGCCTTTACTGAATTTGAACAACTGGGCTGGATAGCCAGAGACACAAGCGACAGCGACTATTTCACCTACCAACCCTCATTTGAAAGGCTAAGAAGAATTTATTATCCACAGATAGAAACTATTGACGAAATCATAAAACGAAAAGAACATGACTAAATTTCAACCTAAGATCTATAGTTTATCGACTCTCAATATCAGGCAGCACTTTAACTGTGACTATCGTTTTAATGACTTTCGCACCGATTTTAGTGGCGAAAGCGGAAGCGGCAAAAGCCTTATTGCCGACTTTATCCAACTACTTTTAGTAGGCTCCCGTGTATTCAAATCGGGAACAGAAGGAGTAAGTAATAGAGATACGAGCGGTCTTGTCCTTAAAAATGGTGGCGGAAAATACGGACGTGGCTATATTTTCATAAACATCGAAATACATCCCCGCAGATACATTTCCTTAGGAGGTTATCTGGACACCACTAGCACACAGATGCAATTTTTCATTATACAAGCAGGCTACGATTTTGACGAAACACTTCAGCCTATGAATGAACCTATATTTTACAGAGATTTGCTACTGGATGGACAAATAGAAACACTGGAAAATCTGGAAAAAAGATTTTCGAAAAAGGGCTACCTCAAAGGAGTAAGCAATAAGAAATACCACTACCTACTTTTCAACAACGGTATACTCGCCGTAGACCTTAGCGAAAACCACCAGAGCCTGAAAAGCTATGCAGCGATTATTCGTGCCTTCTCCAGAGGGAAAGGGTTTTTTACTGATTCGGATGTTCTCAAAACATTTCTTTTTGGAGACAGTGACCACAAACAGCTTGTTGACAAATACCGAGAAGAAGTACAAAACATTAATCTAGACCAACAGCAACATCATCGCTTATTAGAAGAAATAGCCACAATTAGAAACAAGGAGCAAAAAATAGAACATGTGTTACGTGATTTCAACACCTACAGTCGGTTGAAAAAACAATTCAGCCTGGAAAACGTCAGCTTCTGGTATCGAGAAAACGAACACATTGCTAAAAAACTTGGACAATCAAAACAAGAATATCAAACCAACCAGATCAAAAGGCTCTTGACCAAAAAGAAATTGGCCAATGTCAAATTGACCGATATCAAAGACCAACATAAAATCCTTTCCGAATTAAGAGACAACAGTAAAAATACAGAACAGCAACAAGAAAAACTCGAAATGGAATGGCAACAAGCCAAAAAACTGCTGGATGAAAGTACCAAATACAAGGACATCATTGATAAAGTAACCAATTGGCTTACCGGAGACCGACAAGATTCAGATGCCATCAGACAATGGCATAAGACAGAACGCTCCAAAGTTACAGACGTAGAAAACCTAAAAGCATTCGAAAAATTCCTTACAGAAAACAAACTGCTACACGAATTTGAACTATCGGACTGGTACAGTAATTTTGCAACAGGAGGTAAATTAACTTTACAAAAATTGAAAAACTTTGAAGAAGCCATTAGCAAGCTCGAAATACAGCTTGTTTTTTCAGATTTGGACAATCCAGCATCACTGGCGCATTGGGCAATAGAGCAGCTCGATCTACCGCTTACGCTTGAACAAGAAAGCCTGCTCATCCATTTCCAATCCCTATCGAGAAAAGCTCCCAATCCGCCAAAAGAACGCTATCTCCCTTTTCCTGAAAAACTATTTAAAGAACCGCTTACTTTCAAAGCAGGCGACAATGGATTTTGGTTGGAATTAAACGGCATCCATGAATTGGTAACCAATGTACCCAAGCAACATCTCAATGTACCTGCCAATCAGATCATACTGGATAGGGAACCGCTCGACGCCTTGAAACAACAGCTTAAAGACCTAAAATATGAGCAGCGAAGCTTACAAAATCTAAAAGAAAAACTAGAAAGCTATCCTGCATTAGAAAAAGCAATTTCACTTTACAAAACTAGTGAGGAGGAACTGTTTACCAAAATTGATGAAATTGCAGAACTAACATCGACGGAACTGGAAAAACAACTATCCATTTTTCAAGATGCCGAGCAACATTTAACAACCTATAAAAACCGTAAAGAAACCCATGACACAGCTTTTGCCAAGTATAGCCACAGTAAGCAACAGAACAATGACAATCAGGAAAAAGTTGATCAGATTGAAAACTATATGGCCAAACAATATGGTTCTGACGACTTTGACAAGTTGATAAAAATAGAAGAAAGCCATCTTTTCAATTTTGAAACAGAATTAAAAAACCTCATAGCAGACGAAAAAATAGTACTTCCTAAAATTCATAAAATGGAAGGCGATCTATTTAAAACCAATCCGCCTATCAACAAACTTTACGAAATGGCGAATAGAATAGACACTGAGCACACTGAAATAAAAACACAGTTTGAACAGTGCCAAAACAACTACAATATCAGCATTTTCAAACTCGACGAAGCAAAGACAAAATTTTTAGGTGCACATAATCGTGATTTTATAGCCGAGCAGGATTTGATCAAAATAGAACAGCAGCCAGCAGAAACGCCAAGCACGGATGCCTACAGTAAATTTAAAGCGACCTACGACTCCGCCTCTGATGAAATAGAAGACAAGACCATTTTAAAAGACTATTCTGTAGGTGTACTGGCCAACAAGCTGCTGCCTACCGTTTTTCCTTCGCAACAGATACAAGAAGAACTTATTGGTGAACAAATCGAAAAGAGGCTTACAGAACTCACGAACGATTTGCAACGCATTGGCTCTAGAAAAGTAGAAATTCTACATAACACTTTTAAAGAATTAAGTACAATCTATAATGGGTATCTGACTAAGGTCCATAAAATAAGTGATTACCTTTCTAAAAACCAAATAACAGGTGACAACTATGCCACTTTACAACCTAAACCTGCTCCAGGCTACCCTGACGATTGGATGAAAGTTTTCAGAAAACGACTTACGAATGAAATGCAGGAAGTGGGAATATTTGCACCAACAGATAAGCAGGACATTGACGACATCATGATTAGTGTATTCCGTGAAGCAAACGGAACCAGAGAGGCCACAGTAAGTGACCTCCTTAATCCACGTTCTTATTTCGATCTCCTTTTTGAAATCAAACAGGGCGGACAAAAAAATTCGGGAAGCAATGGACAAACCTATACCGCTAATGCACTACTTTGTCTTGCCAGATTATCGCTCATTGAAGATGAAGATCGCACCGGAATACGAATAATGCCAATTGATGAGGCGGAAGGTTTGGGAAGCAACTACGAAATGTTGCATAAATTAGCAAGGAAAGAACGGTACCAAATCGTTACCATGTCAATCGAAACTGCAGGCGACATTAACGATGAAGGTCAATATATTTATATCATGCACGACAATAAAGATGCTAACGGCTTAACGTATGTGCCACCTTTAGGCATCTTTCACAAAGGACAATTAACAGAAAATATAGATGAAATCTTTGAAGAAATTACATAGTAAGGATTTTACATGGCCAGTACTAAAGGCCCTGAATGATCTGTATGAAAAAAAGAAAACATCCGCTAAAATTCAGCAAGTAGACTATATTCGTTACTTAATGACGCAAACAGACCTTATTGCTCAGAAAAAGGGCAACAGCAATGTTTTAGTGGCAGGTGATGCTTATGAAGAATATTACGAAGACAATTTTCAATCTGCTTATCAATACTACTATAACTTCCTTAATCAGGTAGGTATCCGGCCAGATGGAGGTAAGAATTTCACTGAAGAGGATATTCGTACCCTGATGGTCATTTACGAAAGCAGAAACGAACTCAGAGGCAACCTCACAAATATAGAGGATTTCTCCGGTAAGATTTTTGATTATGCAGGTTCAAAATATTTAAAATTTAGGACTAGTGTTCGTAATGCTGTATTGAAAATTCTAGAAATAGATGAATTTCCACAAACGTCAAAAGATCTACAGTACAGATTAGTTGTAGATTATCCCAATCCCAAAGCAATTATACTTTGTGAGAATAAATCTTTCTTGAAACAGCCTTGGAATGCCAAAGAGCTTGAAGTTAAGCTATGGCATGTTGGAGGAAACAACATTTCAATCATAGATGATATTGACGAAATGGAACTGTCATATCCGATGTATTACAGTTGTGACTGGGATTTACATGGACTAGAAATTTATCAACGTATAAAAAACAAGCTAAAAAATCGTTATGTGGAAATTCAAATATTGACACCGGCACCACCACATCAATATCTTCCTACTGACTCCTTTATGCACAAAAGCAAATGGAACTATAAAGTTCCTTTCTCAGGGCTTGATAAGGATATATTTTCATCCATTGAACAAGAGATAATATCCAAACTTGTTAAAGAGGATTTATGGATTGAGGAAGAAGCAAATGTATTGAAGGATATGTATTACTACAATATTTAACGCAGAGTTACTCTATAACTACACCCATCAAAATTAACCTCTTTAAACCCTTATGAATACTAATACCATTCTGAAGGTTCCGGAGTGCTTTCCCCTAACAGAGTGGGTTTCATGCGCCCCTTAACAGCCTACATTTTTCACTCGAAAGGGGATTATTTATTGATAGTTACCATTAAATACAATATTGATAGGTTCATTTTGATTTATTATTGCGTCAGTTGTTTGTGCTACTGAGGCAATAAAACAAAAAAAAAACAGTTGCAATGAAAAGGTAATTTTTTTCATAGGTGTTTATTTTTTTTATTGTTTTCAACCTGACTCTTATTGTATGATATTCACTTTTGTTAATGCTAATTTATGTAAAAATATTGCAAATTATAACTGATTATTTGTCCTTCCGAAATTCAGCGGGAAAAATTACCACCCCTCCGTTGTAAGGAGTGGCACTCTTTAAGTGGATAAAACAAAAGCCTTTCAAGAGAAAGGCTTTTGCGGATTGAATTAAATAAAAATTATAACTGTGGTATTAAGATTTATTTTTTTATGATTGATTTATTATACACATTATCAGGTGTTACGATTTTTAAAAAATAGGTACTTACTTCTAAATCAGACAAATCAAACTCTTTGCTGCCTGTTACTGTTTTTATAAGTTTCCCATCGACCGTATATACATTTATCGAAGAAACTGTTTCGATTGTGTTTACATAAACCGAACCTGTGGTAGGGTTAGGGTAAACAATAATTGAATTATTGAATTCATTATCATTGATATTGAGAGCCTGAACTTTATTGCAACTTGCAATATCTTTATAATTGTTATTAGGAAACGGAATAGGGGTTCCGGCAGTAACAACGCCTGCACTAACACTGATTGGAATTATGTTATCTCCTTTTGATACGTATAACTGATTATTAATGAAGAAAGTCCCGTAATTATTATAGAAGTCATAATTGAAAGTATAGGTTGTTATTGGACCAGTGCTGTTATAAACTCTTAAAAAATTACAAACACCTATTCCTCCAGAACTACTGCCTGTGAATATCCATGCTCTGCCAAATGAATCAACAGCAGTGTCGGAAACAACAATGTTTGTACTAAAACTAAAATTTGCTATTAAATTAAAATTTGTACCGTTGTAATAATATAAGGTTTTGAGATTGTTTCCGTGGTAAAATTGATGCTGATAATATCCGCCAATATTTCCATAAAGGGCATTGGCCGGAATTGATATCCATCCTAATGTATTATCAAATTTTTTAATTCCGATTGTGTCATAGTTTGAGCCATAAAAAGTCAGGTTATTAGGTTCGCTCTCTGAAGAACAAAACGCTAAGCTAGTGATGTCGCTCGAGGTAACAATATTGCCACCGGTTATTTGATTTCCGATTAAATCCCATTGTTGTACTTCTCCTGCGCCGTTAACCGTCCAGAAGACAGTTTCACAATTGTAGACCAGATTGGTCGTTTGTGGTAACGCATTAAAACCGGTTCTCTTCGCTAAAGTTGTAGCTGTATCGGAAGAAGGAGGGATTGTTGAATAGTTTTGATTGTTTGATAGGTCTTGGGAATAAAGTGATGATAAAGATAAAGTTAACCCTAGTGATAGTAAGTATGTTTTCATATTTAATAGTTGTTTGATTTGGGTATGTTTATAATTTTATTTATATCAAAGATAAAGTTTTTTCTGAAAAAAAAGCTTTTGAAAAGTACTTCTAAATTATCTGTCACCTTTTGTAATCGTTGCAATTTTTAATATATAAAAATTTCTCACTACTAGGACAATCTCTTTTCTATGATATTAATCCTCTAGCTGAATGAAGAATGTGTTGATTTAAGATTTTTACAATACTTTTTTTTAAGTCTAATAAAATAATATGATAAAATTTTCGGTTATATATTTTAAAACTACTTAATGCATTTTAGATAGTTTATAAATTATATTGAAATACCCTTTTTATCGATGGATAATACCGTTTGTCGATGGTCTGTTTTTTGAATACTTACGTTTTGAAATATTTTTGGTTGAGTTTTTAAAATATTTATGCTGAGTAAATGAGAATTTATAATCGTAGTAAACATTATTAAGTTGTAGAGTGTAATGAATACGAACTAGGCACATTTTATAATGATAAGAAAACGCTGTAAGACTTTATATGCTCAGTATTATTGTTGATTGTCTTTTTTTTGATACAGAAAAACTCAAGTTGTTATTAGTTAAATTTTGGTTTGAATTTAAAGGGAATAGTTGTGAAGCCTATAATGTTCTCCTGTTAATTGTTGTTTTTATACATGATATTTATATTTCTAGTATTATTTTATATTTGTATTTAAAATTTAATATGTTGATTATAAATTTTTTATATGTTGTTTTGGTTTTGTTAAATTTAAAAAGAATAGCTAGTTCAACAAAAATAGTTGAGACTGATACTTAAAATGCCAAATATTTTCTTCTTCAAGAGTTAATTTATTGTGGTTATAAAGTTAAGAAATAATTTATATTTTTTTTCAAAATAGTATTTTCCTTTGTTTTTCAAGACTTTAAATAAATTGTTTAAAACTATTTGATATTATATTTTTTTTTGTAAGAATAAAAGATTTAGATTTATAAAAAAAATATTGATATAGTATGCAAAAACGGATTCTTTATAGTTCTATTTTAATATTACTTACTTCCTTTATTACTTTTTTAATTTGTTTTAAGACGATGCGCAGTTCGGTAGTTTATGTTAACAATAAAAAGATATTCACAGAATTTAACATGACGAAGGAACTTAAGACTGCGGGAGAAAAGCAATTAGAATTTAAAAACAGTCAATTAGACACAATACAATTTTTATTAAAAAATGCACCTGATGAAGCAACCAATTCCTTGCTCATGCAGCGTTTTATTGATAAGAAGCATGAGGTCGAAGAATTTCAAAACAATTTCACTCAGTCGAATTCTGAAAAGATATGGGGTAGAATATCTACTTATGCTAAAGATTTTGCTGAGTTGAATGGTTATGAACTAATTATTGACTCTGATGGAAAGAAAACTGTATTGTATGGTGAAAAAGGTAAAGATGTAACGTTGCCATTGTTAAATTATATCAATAAAAAATATGAAGGCTTTCAATAGTATCCTTTTCCTTTTGTTTCCCTTTTGGTTAGTATTTTCATGTAAGAGTGATGATAAGGTCAATGTAAAAGATGATTCAGAAATTAGATTCAGGTATTTTAACTTAGAAAATCAAGGGTGGAAATCAAAAACTCATTCGGAAAAGGTTGATAATATCAATTTTACAGCGACTGAAGTTCCCATAATATACTATTTACTCAAAGATGGTAAAAATGAAGATTTGATAGCTACCGATTCAATCTATGAGAAGAATAGAAGAGAAAGGATAATTGAATTTGTATTTAAGGAAGAAGGTGACGATGATATACTTAAGGAAAAGTACACCAATTTGGATTATAAAACATCTGTTGAATATATGTCTTTTACCATACAAAAAGATTTTTTTGTAGTTACCTCTAAAAATGATACCATAGATTGCTCCGGGGTTTTGTTTGAAAGAAGTTTTAAAGTTTCACCAGACAATAAGGTGTTGCTTTTCTTTTCAAATATTGAACCAAATGAAAAAATTCAATTAGTTTACGAAGACAATCTCTTCAAAAAAGGAACCCTAAAATTTAGATTTAAAGAACCCATTTTAAACCTGTAATCATGTTCAAAACAATCAGAACCAGTAAAGTTACTAAAGTTATTATCTATTATTTGTCAATAATGATGTTTCTTGAGTTTACACAACCTATGAATTTATATGCCTTAACAGAGGGTCCTTCGCAGCCAGAGTTTAATTCTTTTACTCCGATTAGTACTTCTGATATGGTTGATTTGACTAGTGGAGATTTTAACTATAATATTCCAATTATGGATGTTGGTGGTTATCCTATTAATCTTGCCTACAACTCTAATGTAACGATGGATCAGGAGGCTTCTTGGGTTGGTTTAGGATGGAATTTGAATGTAGGTCAAATTAATAGAAATGTTCGTGGATTGCCGGATGATTTTAATGGAGATGAGATAATCACCAAAAACAATATTAAACCAAATATAACGGTAGGGGTGAATCCGTATGTTAATTTTCAATTGGTAGGGATTGAGAGTGGCACTGTGCCTGATACTACAGGTATGGGTGGTTCATTGGGAGCAGGAATCAATATACAGTATAATAATTATAGAGGTATTTCTTGTGTTCCTTCATTTGGGTTGTCTTTTAATTTGAGTAATAATGTTTCTGTTGGCGCTCAGTTAACTAGTTCTAATGAGTCAGGAGCTAGTATTACACCTAATGTTTCGTTGCATCAAACTTATGAAGATAAAAAGGATAATACACTTTTTTACAAACCGACAATCTCCCCAAGTATCACCTATAATTCGAGACAGGGATTGCAGTCATTCAACCTTTCAACAAGTACAAGTTATACAAAATATACTGACCATTGCAAAGATAATGTAGAGCGGAGTGGCAGTGTTCCCGGAACTAGTGGCAGTATTTCATTTGTGAATAATACTTTTACACCTTCTTCAAGACAGGCCTACAAGAATAATCAATTTACTTTTTCTTTTTCAGTTGGTCCTAATGTTTGGGGGTTTCATGGTGAGTTAAGTGTGGCAGCTTCTGCTAGTATTCAAACATTATTAAATAAAACTACCAAGCAAAAGTCTTATGGTTACGAGTTTAGTGATTATGCAAATAATAATGGCCTTTTAGATTTTAATAGGGAAAAAGAGATGACTACTGTTACCAAAAATACGATGGTCTTGCCTATAACCAATTATACTTATGATATATTAACAATACAGAGTCAAGGAGGAGGAGGTAATTTTCGTCCGTTTAGAGGTCAGGTAGGAAGGGTTTATGACCCATACATTCAGGATGTGTCAATGAGTGGTAATGTTTCACTTGAATTAGAAGCCGGGACAGCAGCACATATTGGGGGTAATATAAAATTTACTAACTCAAATACCAGAAGCGGTATTTGGAATACTGTGGCCACCCCTTATTTCAAAGAAAGGACCTCGAATAATCATATAGATTATGAAAAGACTTATTTCAAAATGGTTGGGGAAAGCAGAGTAGATAAGGAAAGAGCTTTTTTTGTGAATGGTTTAGGTGGTAATGCACCAATTACACTCACGTTGGACAGAGTTAATAATGATGCTATAAACAAGTTTTCCAAAAAAAGCCTGACTGTTGGAAATTATGATTCTAATTTGACTGAGATGTCCCCTTTTATGACTTCATTAAAGCGACAAAACCGAGAAAAAAGAAATCAGGCTATTCAAAAATTTTCAAAGGATGAGGTGACACAATATTTGATGGAGAAAGTAATTAGTCCAAATACCTATGCAAAATCTCATCATACTGCAGGTTATATTGTTACTGATGAAAATGGGAATAGACAAGTTTTTGGAGAGACAGTTTATAATTTGGAGAAAGATGAAGTTTCATTTGCTATAGGGGAGCAGGGAGACTGCTCTACTGGATTGGTAAGTTACGGTGGTACTGATGATTCAGAGGGCAATACCCATGGTATTGATCGTTTTTATAATAAAGTTTCGACACCCGCTTATGCCCATACTTATTTGTTGAGTAGCATACTTTCTTCAGATTATGAAGACCTACTTCAAGATGGTCCAACAGATGATGATTTGGGAAGTTATACAAAGTTTACTTATACAGGCCCAGGAGATATATCGTACAATGATAATTACAAATGGAGGGTTCCTTTTCAGCAAGGTAAGGCTTCATTTAATATTGGTTTGAGAACAGATAAAAAAGACCAGAAGGCAAGTTATTTATATGGTGTAAAAGAGGTAAAATATGTTAAAAGAATAGAGACTAAAACGCACGTTGCTATTTTTGATTTGGAACCTAGAAAAGACGGGTTTGGAGTTCAAGGGAAAGATGGCGGCATTGGTAGTTCTAGCATATCTTATAAAATAAAGTCTATACGTTTGTTTACTAAAAAAGAAGCGGAAAATGGACTTTTGCTTGATTCCGATCCAGATAATGACTTGGATGTCAAGCCAATTAAAACCGCTCATTTTATTTATGACTATAGTCTGTGTAATTTAGGTGCAAATGAAAATAATAATAATGACAGTGAGAGTTTAACCTTGAATGAGACTGCGAATCAATTTGGGAAATTAACACTTAAAAAAGTTTATTTTACTTATCGAAATTCAAACATGGGAAAATATACTCCTTATGTTTTTAATTACAGTTTATCAAATCCTAGTTACAATGTTAAAAATTACGATATCTGGGGTAATTATATGGAGAATACTTCCTGCAGCGATCCCAATAATTCCACTTCTCCTCAGGAATTTCCATATGTAAATCAGACTGATAAGATACAGCAAGATGCTTATGCTTCTTCGTGGTCATTGACTTCTATTGACTTACCTTCCGGGGGAAAGATAAGTGTTACTTATGAAACTGACGATTATCAATATGTACAGGACAAAAAAGCTATGAGGATGTTTAAAGTTGATGGGGTAACCAGCAATCCCTCAAGTTATAATCCGGGTAGCACCAATAAAAATAAATTATATGGTGTTAATGGATCGGATTATGTAGCTATTAATATTGGTATTGACTCAGACAGCAACGATGAAATTAAAAGAAAATATACTGATGGATTGAAAGGAAAACCTATCTATTTCAATTTTTATTTAAATATGGTTGGTAACAACTATGATTATGTAACCGGTTATTTTGAGTTAGATAGCAGTAAGGATGTAATGGTGTCAAATGTTCAAAGCGGCTCCCCTAGATACCTTTTTATTCCGATGAAAAAAATTAATAGAGAAGGTAAAGGTGGTGGTGGATCGGATGAGAACCCAATCTCGGTAGCCGGATGGTTTTTTGGAAGACAAAATTTAAATTATCAAATCTATGGTCAACCTGCCCCAACCGGTAATATAGGGACCAATATTGTTAATTTAGGTAGGTCATTAATCAACAATCTTGAAGCAATGAAAGAATTAATGATTGGTGCAAATGGACGTTTGAAGGATGACTTTGGATGTGCTAAAACATTTGTTGCTAATAAATCTTGGATCAGACTAAATGAGCCAGACAGCATAAAATATGGTGGTGGATCAAGAGTTAAAACGATAGAAATGTTTGACCAATGGGATGATATGATCGGTAGCGGTAACGTTTTATCAGATGTGCAGCGGTATAAAAGAAAGTATGGTCAAGAATATTCTTATAGATTAAATGATGATAATCCTGTAACTGAAAATATTGATGAATCCACTTCAAGCGGTGTGGCTACATATGAGCCTAATATATGCAAAGAGAATCCTTTGGTTATGCCTTTTTACAATAAAGCGGAGAAATTATCGATAGCAACTTATCAAGAAAAGCCATTTGGAGAATCATTTTTTCCTTCACCAACCGTAACTTATAGTAGGGTGACGGTAAAAAACATTACAGCTGCTGATGATGATGATGGAGGAACTTCAGGAGACGTTCGTAAAACGAAATCAGGAGTTGTGGTTACAGAGCACTATACTACTAAGGATTTTCCAACAATTACTGACTATACCGATTTAAGTAAGAGTAAAGATTTTGATACCAATGAAGATGAAATTGTTGGTAATATGCTGAGACAGTACTTTATAAAGACTATTGATGTTTATACAAACTTGACCATGACCCAAGGCTTTTATATCGAAACTAATGATATGAATGGTAAAGTGAAAAAGCAAAGTGTTTACAATAATGGTAATGAATTAATATCGAGCGTTGAATATAAATACAGCACCGATGTTAATGATGCTTCTAAATTGCAAAATAATTTAACTGTAATAAATGAAAAAGGTGAAATTTCGGTAGAAGAACTAGCCACCCATTATGATGTAATTAATGATTTTAGAGAGTACAATTCAAGTTCTACCACCATAGGGATTAACCCAAACGTTGATATAATACCTATAGGAGTTTATCCTTTAATCCTAGGATTTGGTGTTGCAGAATCTGCGAAACACAGGCAAGTTTTAAAAACTGCCGTAACCACGAAAGTTGTTCATAAGACCGGGATTTTGAAAGAGAAGATTGCCTATGATTTAGGTTCTTCTGTATCAATACAAAATTTGGCTTGGGATGCCAATACCGGACAGGTTTTGCTGACTAAGACGGTTAATGAGTATAACGATAACTATTACTCTATGAATTATCCTGCGTATTGGAAATATGACGGTATGGGAATGGCGACTGATAATCTGGGGATTGAAGGTACTTTGAAACATTCAACTATTGTAGGGAATCCGCAATTTGAATTAGATAATATAGGGAGTACTTATAATTATGAGATAAGTGATATTTTTCACTTGGGAGACGAACTTAACTTGATGTCAAAGGATGAAGATATGACAAAGATTAAAGCTTGGGTCGCAGGTTATACCCAAACCAATGGTTTGATTCTCATAGATAAGGAGGGTAAGTATATAGATAAATGTGGTAGAGATGAAAAAGACTATTTGTTCAAAATTACACGATCTGCTTATCGCAACCAACAAATGCAATCAATGGCTGCTATTACTTCTATGGTTAACCCACTATTAGATGAAAATGGTCATCCTGCCAGAAACTTATATTCCTTTTTAGGTTCAGATAAAGTAATAAATGCCAGTGCAATTGAGTATAAAGATTTTTGGCCTCCTCAGAGTGAGCATAGCGCGCCACTTTATTCCGATGCCGAAGTGAATACTTTGGCTACAAGTAATGGCAATGGTATTAGTTATCCAAGTGAGTTAAGTTTTAATCCTTATCTGAATAATTATAAAGCAGATTGGAGAGCCTCAAAATCATATGCTTATTTGGTGGGCAGGGTTCATAACAATAGTTCCCCTCGCCATCAAGGTTTTTTTAAGACTTTCGCACCGTTTTATGGCTATGTTGATAATGCTTGGAATATAAATAGTACCGGTTGGACTTATGCCAGTGAAATATCACAGTTTAGTTCTAAAGGAGCCGAAATAGAAAATAGAGATGCTCTTGACAGATATAGCAGTGCTCAGTATGACTTCAAAAATAACTTGCCATTGGCTGTTGTTTCTAATTCTAAATATCAAAATATGGGTTATGAAGGATTTGAAGAAGATTCCGGAATAGGAATTTATGACCAAGATAATTTAATGCATAACAAACATTTTATTTTTTTTGCGCAAGATGGTAGTCATCAAGGGGTAACAACAAATACTTCTCATACCGGACAGAAGAGTATAAGAGTAGGTAGAGGGACTAGAGCTTATAGTCTCAATCCTTTGTTTAAAAATGAGATTACCAGAAGCAACGTGGATTGTTCTGTGCCTATGACATGCCCTAATGTTACTTTTGGAGTAGTTCCAGATAGTGAATGTTTTGAAGGGGAGCCAACAAATATAACTCTAATATTAGATAATCCTTACAATGGTAATGATCCTAATAATACGGGCAATCCGCAATTCACTCTGCATATGAATGGTGATCCTGTAATAATTAATGGATCGTTTACCATTGTGGCGGTTGCAAATGCTTTTAGATTTTGTTTGAGTTCTGTGAATAGCAATAGCACCGATTTAGAATTTTGTTTTCCAGCGCAATACAAAGAAAACGGTGTTGTTGTTCAAAATTTTAATGTAACTGTTGTATTTAATCCTGCTGGTGGGGTCACTACTACTTATAGTACAACAAATTGTCAATAGATTAATAAAAATATTATGAAAAATCTAATAATATTCAGTTGGCTAATCATTGGATTTGTAAGCAATGCCCAAGCCCCACAAAGTTATTCGTCATTTTTACCGGAACCAGGTAAATATTTGGTTAGTGGTTGGGTTAAGGAAGACCGAAGTCATGTAAAAACTTATGATAAAAGTTTTATTACGATTAACCTGTTAGATATTGATGGTGTAACTCCGATGAACACCTATTCTTTTCTTCCGCAAGGTAATATTATTGACGGGTGGCAACAAATAGTTGGTGTTATAGAGGTAACTGCTAATCACAAATATATTGATATAAGTCTAATAAACGATAGTGATTCTTTTGATGTATTTTTTGATGATATACGATTTTTACCCTTCCAAGGAAATATGAAGAGTTTTGCTTATGATAGTGAAACGCTTCGTTTAATGGCAGAGTTAGATGAGAATAATTATGCTACTTTTTATGAGTATGATTTAGAAGGAGGATTAGTCAGGGTTAAAAAGGAAACCGAAAAGGGGATTTTTACCATTCAAGAAACAAGATCAAGCACCAAGAAAAATGGGAATTAATAAATTATTATGTTGTCTTTTAGTATCGGCAACTGCTTTTGCTCAAACCAATAATAAGAAAGAGATTTTGAGTTTGTTTGAGAAGGCTAAAAAAGTCTATGAATCAAATAATTTTTTTCAGATTGAAACGAAATGTTCTATTTATACCAGTTACAATGCTACGGTGCCCAAAGAGCAATATACTGGTCTCATATTAAAAAAGAGTAATGAATATTATTCTAAAATAGGCATGATAGAAATGGTATCGCTCAAGGATTTTCAAATTGTTATTGATAATGGTTTAAAGAAAATCTCCGTTTCTGAAATGGAAAATGCCAATTCGATGGAGAAAGCCTATGACCTTACCGGTTTTTGCCAAAATTTTAATTCGTTTGTACTGACTTCACAAAACAATAGTTGGGTATGTACTTTGACAGCACCAAAGGTGGCGTTTGCACCCTATGGTAAGATGATTGTTTATATTGATAAATCGACTAATAGAATAACTAAACAAGTTGTTTATCTATTGACCTCGATGAAGTATAAGGATGCAAAAGGAAAAACAAAAGAAGCCTATCCAAAGATGGTTACTGAGTTTATAAGTTTTAAAAGCGATATAAGCAAACATCAATATAAATTTTCGAGTTCACAATATATTACAAAATCAAAGGGCGAATTTTCGGTCTCAAAAAATTATACAGGTTATAAATTAATTGATTAACTATTTAAATCATTAGGATTATGTTAATAAATGCCAGAAAAAAATATATTTCAAAATCGATAAGCTTTTTAGTTATTGCCTTTTTTGTAATGGTTAATTCCTCAATATTATTTGCTAAAGAAAGAGTTAAGGAAGAAAAATTTAAAAGCAACGGAACCCATTTTGTTGGTGCAGATAGTGCTACAATAGCCAATGGCCTATCCATTTCTATTGGTCAAACCTATACTTTTGTATACGATGAACCACTTAGTACTGAAAGAATGGTAATCAGTAGAAAGACTTCAATCGCGCTTTCTATAGATGATTACATAGCACCGTTTTACTGGTATGATTTAGTGTATAATTTTAAAATAACTCCAATCGATATTGATGGGTCACCAATGACCTCATTTGATATCAAATTAAAAGTAACAAATAATCGTTATGGTGGATTTTTATTAAATTTCATTGATTTAGATAAGTATGTGTTAGATGATATCAATTGTAAAGGGTTTATCATAGAACCGTTATCATTTATTACGCATAATTATGACACTGGAAACGATGAGACTAATTTACCTTTGAACGTTGTTTTAAAGTTATCTCATATTGAAGAGACCTATTTTAAATTGTCAGACTTTAGCGCTGAATCTTTAAATCCAACGTCTAATATTAATACAATTGATAATACAGTTAATTTTTCTTGGACAATGATTCCTGAAGTTGAAGAGTATGAATTGGAGTGGACCTGGGTTGATAATTATGCCGACACTTCATTGAATGATTATCTAGAGGCCGGAGCGATTAATTTTTCAGTTAGAGATTTTGAGTTGAATAATACAAGAGTTCAGTTAACTGAGAATAATTATAAAATCCCCCTAATATATGACAGTGGATACATCATCTATAGAGTGCGATTTATTGGGCGTTATTATGATTTATCAGATCCGGGAAATTCTTCAAAAATTAATTATTACAGTGATTGGAGTTGTACTAATGATGCTCAAAAAGTTGGTGACTGGTGCAAAGTAGTACAAGTAAGTCCTCATCAGGTAACTTTAAACTGGCAATTCCAAGCCTCTTATGCTGAAAAAGGGAAGAAGAAAGATGTAGTTTCTTATTTTGATGGAACTTTAAGAAATAGACAAACAGTAACTAAAACAAATACCAATAATAAAACAATTGTTGGAGAAGTAATTTATGATGAAGAGGGTAGACCAGCGATAGAAGTTCTACCGGCACCAATCGATAATCCTGCTTTAAATTACTATCCAAATTTTAACCGTGATGCAATAAATAAACACGTATACTCGTATCATGATTTTTCAGCTTTAGAGGAACTTAATTGTAATTTCACTTCAGTTGGGATGTCAAAAAAATATGGCGCCAGTTATTATTATTCAGATGAAAGTGTGGTTCAAAATAATAATCAAGATTTTGTCCCTGATGCAAGACTGTTTCCTTTTTCTCAAATAAAGTATACTAATGACAATACCGGAAGGATTGCCAAGAAAGGGGGTGTTGGTGACAAACACCAAGTAGGAAACGGACATGAGATGAGCTATTTTTATTCTGTTCCTGCTCAAGAGGAGTTGAATAGACTATTTGGTTACTATGTAGGTAATGCTCAACATTATAAAAAAAATGTTGTTATAGACCCAAACAAACAAGTTTCTGTAAGTTATATTGATCCACAAGGTAGGACTATTGCAACTGCATTAGCAGGAGAAGGTCCCGATAGCTTGAAACCTTTGGAGGAGAGTATTGGTGAATTTGTGCAAAATAATCAAGATTTACTCAATAAGATTAGTCAACTTGATGTTGATACTAATGAGGATAACAATGTCAAATCATTAAACAATTTTGATAATTTGGCTGATGGATTGCGCTATGATGCTCAAAAAGTAAATACAAATGCCAACACGGAATTTAATTTTTACTATAATTTAAATATTCCAAAATCATTTCATTTTGCTTGCGAAACCTCCGAGGGCAATTTGCAATTGTATTATCCATTTGTCTATAAATTGGATATTGAATTTAGAGACGATTGTGGAAATTTGATGAGTGGAGAATCTGGTATCTCTGTTGGAGACCCAAGTCAATTGACGGTTCCCCAAGCCACCACCACGAGTTATGATAGAAGTTTTAGTTTTTTACCACCAGTTGGCGTTTTTGGTATATCAAAAAGATTGGTCGTTGACGAAGTTGCCTTAAATAAATTTGCTGATGACTTTATTGTAAGAGCCATTGAATCAGGATGTATTTTAAGAGCTCAAGCGCCCAATGTAGATACTGAAGGTTGCCGAACTACTTGTGAGGTTTGTACACAAAACTTGATGAGTATGACTTATGGCGGATTTAATGGCGATGAGGCTTACTTGAATCAAATGTTAGCGTCCAACTATGATTTGAATCAGCTGTTAATTGGAAGCCAACCTTATAACGATTTGAAGGCACTTTTAACAGTAAGGTACAACCGTGAATTTGAATTGTTAATAGAAGAGTGTCAAAGGCCATGTGAAATACCCGGTGTTGTAGTAGGAGCAATAAATAATAATGAGGTTATAGAGTCAGTTATGTGTAGCAATAGCGTTAATCAATTAATGTCTGATATGCTACCATCAGGTCAGTATGGAGTTGTAAAATCGAGTCTTGATGATGAAGGAAATGTTGTTGAAGATAGTAGTTCTTCAGTACCATTAGAGATAAGTGATTTTCCTTTGTCCGTTTATAATGAAGATAATGAGTTGTTTGTTTATGTATCCGGATTGATACCCAATCAGAAGAGCTGGAGATATCCTCATTATTTTAACAAAAATAGATTTGATATTGATATCGATGGTAACGGATTGACCAACGATGATTATAAACATTATTTTAATGAAATTGGAGAAATTGATTATATCACCGTTAGATGGAATGCTAATTTAAACAGTTTTGAGCCACCTTTAAAGAATGGTTATAGCACGATTGATCAATTAACAACTCAGTTTATTAATGCTACAGTTGATGCTAGTTCAGGGACATATAAGGTAGAACCACAGTACCTTGCCAATGTTGAAGATTTTATTAGCTATATTAATCAAAAAGAGTATTGGGCGCTTTCTTTGGTGGTTTATCATCCGGAGTTTCATTATTTGGATTATCAGTATGCCTACTGTGATCCGAGTTATAATATCACTTTTACAGACCTAGATGTTAATTATGATGATCAACCTGATACCGTAACTGTAAATTCTGATGGATTTGATCAATTGCTTGAAAATATCAACACCTATGCTGATGCAAAAGATGCAGGTTTATTGAATAATGCTTTGACCTTTTTTAAACATGATCCCTACTTTCAAAAACCTCACCCTCTAGATGGTATTGTTATTTCACAGCCTAGCGGAACTTTGGCTACAGAGTCAAATAGCACTATAGTAGGTAGTTATTATGATCCAATTGAAGATTTAAAGAATGAGTTTTGGATTGCCAGAAAATCTATCATGGGACAAGCTTTGGATTTGACTTCTGGTTCTGAAGTTGAACCTACACCTGCAACTTACCTTAGTCAAGATGATCATGGATATGATGATACTGGGAAAAGGATGGTCAGAGCAGTTTTTGATGTTGTTGCTTGCAATGGTCCAGGGTTTGATTGTGATTTGCTTCCAAATGCAAGTTTTGAAGACGTTAAAAATGCTATTGAGAACACTTCTAACTTCACAGATGAAGATCGGGACAGATTTTGGGGTTTCTATAAGTCTTATTATTCTACCTTAAAGCAAAAGATACAGCATGCCTTTATTAATACACATGCTGCCAGAAATGGTGCCTATAATGATTGTATTGGTAATGAAGACCCACAAAATTTAAACACCATTACCACGGTTCTAAATGATTATCAGCCAGAGAAAAATGATATTAGAACTTGGCGTGGGAATGGAAATGTTCCTGCTACCATAACAGCAACCGATATAACCAATTTATGCGGTCAATTAACGAGTACTTCAGGAACTGATTTAGCAGATTTATTGGTTGATTATGAAAAAAGATTTATGCCCTATGATGGTCTTTATGATTCTGAGCAATCCAATCAGCAGAATTTGAATAATTTACTGTCTGCCGGTAATACCGCTTATTATCAAGAAACGGGTCTTTGCCCTATTTTGAGAGATTTGCAGGTATTTTTTGACACTGCAGTGAAAAGATCGAGTATGATTCCTGTTTTTAATGGGACAACTATGACTACGACTAATCAACCATTAATGAATTTTATTACACCTACCTTACTTGCAGCTATTGGTGGTAATTATGCTCAGACAGGTTTTAATGTTGCTACAAGTTCAATTGCAACAGACGGTAATGGAAATCATTTAGCTTTCAATTTGTCACAAACATTATTAAGCATTGCTGTGAGTCCTTTTGTTTTGACATTGCCACTCACCGGGATGCCTGCAGGATGCACTTGGAGCAACTATGGAACAGGTTCAGGAAATTGGAGTATTACTCAAATGGGTCAGATTATTGCGGATGGAGTTGACAATAGTTCAACCCCTGAAAGCTATGAGTTTAAAATACTGGCAAAGATTAAAAAGCCTGATGGTACTTTTATTGAAAAAGTGTTATCAGGAAAGACCAAAGCAGTTTTAAATTGTGGAACCATATCGGCCTCCAGTAATAGTTCAATTGTTGATTTGGGAGATTCGCCAAATTGTGATGTAAAGGAAACCTTTGCAGATGATTTGAAAAACTTTTTAACCGCTTTGAGAAATGATGATATAATTAACTCAACCGGTCAAAATATTACTACTAAAACTTATTTTACGAATAGCCCTTTATGGAATTTCTTCGGAATTCAAGCAGGAGATGTTGTTCTGTGGAATGGTAATATTGGAAATTATACTCTTTTGGTTAATAATGTGCAACGATTGAATATTAATGCCACAATACCTAGCACTTTATCGGGTGTAAACTTTTTCAATAACATTTATTCGCTCAATATTGGGCAATTGAATGCTAGCAGTCATACTATTCATGGAGCTATTGTTGATGGCAGTAATTACAGTTTTGAGGGGGTAATAACAGGAAGGGTTTTAAAGCCATTATTGTTAACTTGTTGTTCCCCTTGTGGAGATATTGATGCAGATGGAGATGGAATCGGTGATAACGGTATTTTTTCACCAACCGGATGTGATACTTGTGATGACAGGGTTCCTGAAAATAACTGTATATGCGCTACCAGTTTGTGTGGTCAATGTAATACCAAAAGAGTAGCTTTTATTTTTAAGGCAAATTATAATAGTAGTATTGCTTTTTTATGTGATGACTTAATTAATTTGGGGAAAGAAGTTGTTGAATTTAGTAATGAACACCTTACTACGGGTAGTTCAACCAACCCGTTTGATTATATCTATGCAAATGATGCTTCTACTGGAATGGCCCGATTTCAATTAAAAAATAATATAGTTCCCCTTATAGTCCCTGATCAAAGGTTGGATAATAATAATGTAATAGTGGATAATTGTAATGATACGCACGCATTTCCGTTTGGTTCCGTTTATAATATTGTTACTACGGCTAGTGCTTTTGGAATACAAAATGATGGAGGTGGAAATGCAACAATACCAGCCATAAATACGCTTTTGCAGAACACACCAAACGCCAATGTTAGCGCGAAAAAGATTGATTTAGCAGTGTATTTTATAAGTAGAGATGCTGTTGGAGGAACTTATGATGTTGGTGGAGTAAATGCTACAAGTTTTACTAATTTTTTTGATACAAATCAAGGGAGAGCCAAAAGACCCTTCTTTGTTTTGTTTAATGCAAGTGCTGATGCAGGTTCAGACGGGCTTTATAATTTTGGAGGCGTAACTACTGCTAATGATTATGTTCAAAATATATTAAATTCTATCAATGCAGTTAACGGCACTAGTTTAACTCCGGTTTTGTATAGCGGTAGTAACGCTTCAACAGCAAATTACATCGTTTATAGTACGAGAAATGGTAGTCCTATGTTTGCAACCGGTTTGGATAATGGTTTAAGCAAAGTTTTGGAAAATGTTTATGACAGTATAACTGATTATCCCTATACGGACAATAGTTGCCAAATAGACCAAAAAAGGATATTACAAAAACAGCGATCTGACTTTTTAGAAGGAAGAGCAACCCCATGTCCTTGTATTCCTCAAGTAGTTGCCCCTGTTGCCTGTGATGAAGCCTATGATACATACATACTATATATGCAACAAAAATTTGGGGTTGGAAGTAGCCAAGCTATACAGTATGCAAATTCTAGTCCAACGGAAAAAGATGCGAAAGATCGTTTTTGTAATGCTAACTTACAATTTCTTGTAGCGGGATATAAGCTTTATTTGGACGGACTTGGAGTAAGTTCTAATAATATGTCACATTATATTAGTATCGCTACTTTTGGAGCAACATCCTTAAATTATGGATTTAATGATTATGGTTCAGTGATTAATGAATATGTTGATTATTTATCGAATCATATTAACGAAGAAGATTTGAAATCTTGGTCTGAGTATGTAGATTTTTATTTATCGCAGAATCCATCGATTTGTCCTCCTAGAGCTATGATTTCCTCAGTACAAAGTATTATTGATGTGCCGGTTAACTGTGAAGAGATTGCTCAGAATTTGGCTGAGTCTTATAATCAGGATGCTTACAATGCGTATATACTAGAAAAAAGAAATGCCTTCATAAAAGCTTATCTTAAAGAAGCCACAGAAGATGTAGTTGAAAATTTCAATATGAATTTTCAAGATAAGGAGTATCAATATACACTTTATTATTATGATCAAGCCGGAAATTTAATTCAAACAGTAGCTCCAGAGGGGGTAAATAGAATGATTTTAGGACCTGAGCAAAATCAACAAATCGATATAGCTAGAAGGGATGATGTTAATATTTCTCTACTCCCTAGTCATAAATATAAGACTATGTACCGGTATAATTCATTGAATCAATTGGTTTGGCAGTCAACTCCTGATGGCGGAGAAACACGATTTGCTTATGATAAGCTTGGTAGGATTGTAGCTTCACAGAATAAAAAGCAAAAAAATGTAGGATATGTTAATGATTTGTCATTAAGTCTTGGCACTCGATTGATGACAGAAGGAAATAGTATATACAATTCAGGAAGTACAGGGCATTATAGTGAGACCCATGGATTTTCCTTGCTTTCTGTTAAAAAAGATGGTTTAGCAGAATTTACCGTTAGATTATTAGGAAAACCAATAAATGTACTCAATGGAACTATTTTTGGGTTTGATGCCGAAAAGGGATTATCCGGAAATTTTGTTTATGCTTTTTTTCTAAAAAGCGGAGGACAATTTGAAATTAGTGTTTCAGGTGTAAATCATCTTCAAACTAGTTTAATCAGTGATGGTGACCAGTTGAAAATAGAGTTAAGTGATGGATTTGTGAGATTTTATAAAAACGATTTGCTTTTACTAGAAGTCGTGAAAACTATTGGACCGGCTTTGTATTTAGGTTTTAACTTACCGCGTCAGGAGGCGAGATTGGATGAGCTAAGAATGGCAATTGGAAAATATTTAAAAGATTTCAGTTATACTTGCTATGATGGTCTTGGCAGAATTAATGAAGCCGGTCAGTTTACTGCTGAGGTTCCAATTAAAATTGATGATAGTGGAAAATTAGTTTATGTTAACGATTTATCTTGGGTTGGTGTTGGTATAAATAATCCGAGTGTAGCAGACGATGATTATCCACATAACGTTTCAAGAAATCAAGTGGAGGTTACTAAAACTCTTTATGATGATTATGGTCCTTTCAATCCTAATGATTTTTTAACTCCTCAAACAGTAAGAAATAATAGAAACCGAGTAACCACTATCTTGACATTTGATACTGCTGATATTTCTACGCCATTGGAAAATAATGAGACTGCCATTTTTTATAATTACGATATTCATGGAAATGTAGAGGAAATGGCACAAAGAATAAGTCCTGATATTCTTAATGTTGATGGCCAACCCAACGGCGTGGTAAAAAGAGTTAATTATGAATATGATTTAATTAGTGGTAACGTTAACAAGGTAATCTATCAAAAGAATATTGTAGAAGATCAGTTCATTCATAGGTATAATTATGATGCAGACAACAGAATCAAATTTGTTGAAACTTCAAGAGATAATGAAATATGGGAAAGAGATGCAACGTACGAATATTATGAGCATGGTCCATTAGCTAGAGTAGTTACAGGTGACAAAAAAGTACAAGGGACGGATTTTGCCTACACTTTGCAAGGATGGCTAAAGACAGTAAATTCTGAAAACTTGTCTACAAGTAATAAAGATATGGGAGGTGACGGTAATCATGTTTCCAAGGATGCTTTTGGGTTCTCACTTTCTTATTTTGAAAATGACTACTCTGCCAGACATCAGGGAACAAATGATGCACATTTTGTTTCTGTAAATAGTGGTATTGGCACTTCTCCTCTTTATAATGGAAACATTAATAAAATGATTACTTCGGTAAGAGGTGTTAATGAAGAGATTTTACCAACTCAAATCAATTTGTATACGTATGATCAGTTGAATAGAATCTTTGAAATGAATACATACAGTGGTACTCAGCATGAGGCATCATTTGCATCGCAGACAAGCTACAAAAGTGATTATAGTTATGATAAAAATGGTAACCTTCAAACGCTGAACAGAACGGCTCCAAAACTTTTAGAACCTGATAATCCGGCAACAGAAGTAATGGCTTCTATGGATAATTTTTCATATCACTATAAACCATTCACCAATAAATTAAGACACGTTTATGATAATCCTCTTTTATCTACTGATTTTGAAGAAGATATTGATAATCAAGAGGATGACAATTATAAGTATGATGAAATTGGTCAATTGATTAAAGATGAATCGGAGCATATTTCAAATATTGAGTGGCGTGTTGACGGTAAAGTAAAAAGTATCAATAAGCATGACGGTCGTGAATTTATTAATTTCTTTTATGACGGTTTAGGTAACAGAGTTGCCAAACAAGTTACTGCAGAGAGAAGAAGACCAGTAACTACTCACTATGCAAGAGATGCGCAAGGGAATGTAATGGGGGTTTATAAATTGGCACTAAATAATGTGTCAGCCGGGTCAATGGAAAACGGTCAAACAGACTACAGATTACAAGAACACCATATTTATGGTAGTAGTAGATTAGGACTTCAGGATTATGAAACTTATGAGATCCCAACTTCTAATCATTATCAAAGGCTGGTTGGCGACAAACGATTTGAACTATCTAATCACTTGGGTAATGTGCTTAGCGTTATTAATGACAAAAAAATTATTAACCAAAATGTTGAGTTAATTTTAATAGATAATTTTGATAATGAAGAAATCGGTTGGGATCCTAGAAATAGTGAGACTAGCGTTTCAATTAATGAGGGGAGAGAGCTGCAAATCTATTCTAAGGACAGTATTTTAGGTATTGGAGTTAAAAAGATAATAGAGTTGGAAGCCAACAAGACTGTAATGTTTAACATGAATGTTAAAAGGTTAGGGGATTTTCCATCTGTTGCGACTCTTCGATTTGAAGTTTTAGAAGCGGGGAGTCAAAATGTACTATGGAGTGCAATAGTGCCTGCCAACGGGATAGTTTCAGGTTCATTTACTCCTACAGTCACCGCGGATTATATATTGAGTTTGAGTCTGACTAGTCCTCAACTAGTTATGGCTGATTTTTCGTTGGACAATTTTTATGCCTATATAGCTCCATCAACACCGGTAGACTTTGTATCTTTGTTTTTACCTGACGTTCTTAACTATAATGATTACTATCCTTTTGGACAGTTAGTACCA
>NZ_DLGY01000039.1:14361-14540 GCF_002482945.1 Flavobacterium sp. UBA7682 | reverse complement strand
TCGATGGTTTGCAAACGGTCTTCAAAACCTCTGGTTGAAATGACTTCTTTATAATAATCTTCTGAAGTGTCTAAATTGTGGTTGTAAGCATATAAACCGGCTTCGGCTAATCTTTGGGCTTGGTTTTCAGTTAACATACCGAGTGTGCAACACACTTCCATGTCTAGTTTGTTGATGGT
>NZ_DLGY01000039.1:0-14315 GCF_002482945.1 Flavobacterium sp. UBA7682 | reverse complement strand
GTCAAACTCTTCGCCGTCTTTTACATTACGCCACGCAGCACCCATACAAACTCTAGAAGAACCGCTGGATTTGGCTCTCAAAGCTTGTGCTTTTACTTGGCTTACGGTCATTAAATCGTTTCCGGTTATATCCGTATGATAGCGAGCCGCTTGCGGACAGTAGCCACAATCTTCGGGACAACCGCCAGTTTTTATCGAAAGTAAAGTGGAAACCTGAACCACGTTTGGATCATGATGCTCACGGTGAATGGAAGCCGCTTCGTAAAGCAAATCCATCAACGGTTTGTTGTATATAGCAATGATTTCGTCTTTGGTCCAGTTGTGTTTTGTAATACTCATAGGTGCTATTTTATATTGCACCAAAAGTAGTCAATTTGTAATTAAGTACCAATAAGTGATTATTGGATTACGCTATAATTATTTGTTGGCAGCAAAATCTTTTCTCCAAAACTGCATCGCCACAAAAACCATGATAACAGCTGAGGCAATTCCTTCAAATAAAACCCCAATGCAATATTCATTAGCAGTTGGTTCTCCGCCAAATAAAAATTCTTCAGATAGATTGTCAATGTATGCATTGCCGCCTCTAACGTAAATATAAGTGAGCAATCCGGCGACGCTGAGCAAAACCCCGATGATGGCGGTTATTCCGGCAGAAAGAAGATTAGAAACATAGCCTGTTTTTCTTTCTTTGATGTTTGATTTTATGGTTCGGGCGACACCAAAAAATACAAAAGCAGCATTAAAAGCTCTCAGGAATAAGATATTTGATAGCCCGAAAAATTCCATGATAAAAAAGTAGATGGCAATTCCAACGAAGATTAAAATCCCGTTTAGTAGTTCTTTTGGCAGTTTCATCGTGATAGATTTAAGTGAGTAATCAAAAAGTGTCTATCAAATTTAAGAAATTATCTTAGAAATAGTAATTATTTAACAGAAAAGAAAGTTTTGCTTTAAAAAAATAAAGACAAATTTAAATTTTTTACAGTTGCTTGATATAGTCTACTGCGGTCGATTGGTCTAAGGCTAATTGGTTTTTGAGCGCGTCTAAAGACTCGAACTTTTGTTCGTCACGCATGCGTTTTAAAAGGGAAACGGTTATGGTTTGGTCATAAAGGTCTTGGTCAAAATCGAAGTAATTGATTTCTATGCTCAGTGTAGTGCCGTCAACTGTTGGGCGATTACCGATGTTCATCATGCCATAAACCGTTTTTTGGTCAATCACACTTTTAGCAATATAAACGCCGTTTTCCGGAATCAGTTTGTAATCTTCTTCAATATGGATGTTGGCTGTTGGATAACCAATGGTTCTTCCGAGTTGTTTGCCTTTGGAAACTTTGCCGGTTAAGGAATAGTTATAGCCTAAATAGTCGTTGGCCAATTCGATATTGCCTTCGCTTAAAGCAGTTCTGATTTTAGTAGAACTAATAGAAACGTCATTGAGTTCCTGAGCTGAAATTTGTTCCACTTCAAAACCAAAAGTGTTCCCGAATTCGGTCAAATCATTGATGTCAGCAGTTCTGTTTCTGCCAAAGCGATGGTCGTGGCCAATGATGATTTTTTTTAATTTAAAAGTATCTACCAAAACGTGTTTGACAAAATCCTCAGCGGTCAATCTTGAAAAATCTTTGTCAAAAGGATGAACCACGAGATGGTCAATGCCTAAGCTTTCTAGCAAAGCTATCTTTTCGTTGAGCGTGTTGAGTTGTTTCATTTCGGTTCCTTCCTGAAGCACCATTCGCGGATGTGGGAAAAATGTCAGGACTAAACTCTCGCAATCTTGAGCTTTGGCACCGGAAATAATTTGGTCCAATATTTTTTGGTGCCCCAAATGAACGCCGTCAAAAGTACCGATAGTAACTATGGTAGGTTTATGGGCAACAAAAGATTGTATGGAATGAACTATTTTCAAGAAGTAAATAAATGTAATACTGCAAAAATATGTTTTACAAATTAAATACAATAATTTTTAAGCCTTTAATGCGGAAAATCGGAAGTATTGAGCTAAATCAATTCGGGCAAATTGAAATTGTTTTGCTTAAATAGTACTATTTAAGTTGAACCTTAGTGGTTGTTTTTTCGTAATTAAAGAGAATAAGGTTTGAGGAAGTGTTTTGTTTTAACGATAACGCTATGAAAATATTAGGCAATAGACTGTTAAAAAAATGGAAATAACCAACTTTATGTTAAATTTAAATTGAAATCTTTCAAAAAAAGGGCTTTGTAATTTGTAATCTATTGAAAGATAATTATCTTTGGCTACTTTTTAAAAAATCCAAAAAACACCATGAAAAAACATTACTTATTAGTCATTTTGGTTTTCTCAATAGGCCAGGTTTATGCTCAAAGCAATTCGCCTTGGCAGCTACTAAGCAGCGACAAAACAGTTGCTTCTGAAAAGGTAAGAGAAATCCAGTACTCTGAAAACCAAAAATTACTACAATTCAATTCAGTTGAATTCAAACAATTATTAGCAAACGTTAAGGATATAGCTACAGGACTTCCTGGAGTAGAAATTTCAATTCCAAATATCAGCGGAAAACTAGAAAAGTTTATGGTTTGGGAATCCTCAAACTTTGCGCCGGAATTACAAGCTAATTTTCCTGAAATCAGAGCTTATGTTGGAAAAGGAATTACCGATCCTGCTGCTACTTTAAATTTTAGTTTTGCGCCTTCAGGCATTCAAACAATGATATTCAGAGCAGGTTTAGGTTCTGAATTTATTGAGCCTTACACTAAAGACAGATCAGTTTATGTTGTTTTTGACTCAAAAACAAGAACGCCTGGTCAATTGCCTTTTGTATGTTCTACAGATGACGTAGCGTTGACTAATAACTTGCAAAGAAATGGTAATGTAGTTATGGCAAACAATCAGTCTTATAAAACCATGCGTTTGGCTTTATCTTGTACAGGGGAATATGCGGCTTATCACGGAGGTACTGTTGCCGGAGCTTTAGCGGCTATGAATGCTACAATGACTCGTTGTAACGGTGTTTTTGAAAGAGATTTAGCGGTTAAATTAATTATTATTGCTAATAACTCCAATGTTGTATTTACTAACGCTACCACTGACCCATACTCAGCTGCCTCAGGAATGAATAACTGGAATGCTCAGTTACAAGCAACATTAAACAATGTAACTTATGTAGGTGCTGCTAATTATGATATTGGTCATTTGTTTGGCGCAACAGGAGGCGGTGGAAGTGCCGGTTGTATAGGTTGTGTTTGTGTTGATGCTAGCAAAGGAAGCGGGTATACTTCACCTGCTGATGGAGTTCCAATGGGAGATACTTTTGATATTGATTATGTAGCTCACGAAATGGGACACCAAATGGGAGCTAACCATACCTTCGCTCATGGCGGAATCAACTTTAATGAAAACAATGCGGTAAATGTTGAGCCGGGTAGTGGTTCTACTGTGATGGCTTATGCCGGAATTGGAGGAAGTGGAACAGATATGCAAGCCAATTCAGACGATTATTTTACTTATAGAAGTATTCTTCAAATACAAAATAATTTAGCGGGTAAGACTTGTCCGGTAAGTACCAGTATTGTTGCAACAAACCCTAGACCTACAGTAGCTGTGTCAGGTACCAGTTATACAATTCCGGTGGGAACTGCTTTTAAATTAACTGGATCAGGAACAGGAACTGTTGGGGAAATACTAACTTATACTTGGGAGCAAAACAATGATGCCACAATAATAGGTGCCGTACCTTCATTACCTTCTCCTACCAAAACAGACGGACCTAATTTCAGATCTGTTGTGCCAAGTGTTGATTCGTTTCGTTATATGCCAGCTTTTTCTGATGTGTTAAACGGTAATTTAGTCAATCCATGGGAAACGGTTTCAACGGTACCAAGATCATTAGCATTTACCTTAACTGTTAGAGATAACGTTCTTGGCGGTGGACAAACAAATACAGCACAAACCACAGTTAATGTAGTTGACATTAGTGGAGCCTTTGAATTCACAAATCCAAGTACACCAACTTCATGGCCATTAGGATCAACGCAAACCATTACTTGGAATGTAGCCGGTACAACTGCAAACGGTATGAACACTGCAAACGTTAATATCTTATTGACAACAGACAATGGCGCTACATTCACAACCTTAGTAGCAAATACTCCAAATGATGGTTCAGAAGCTATAACAATGCCTTCTGTTCCGGCATTAAACAGTAAATTATTAATTGAATCTGTTGGTAATATATTTTATGCCGTATCTAATAATATTTCTTTAGGATATGATTGTAATGTAGGTAATGAAGCTCCGGGTGCAGCAATAGCTGACGGATTAGGAGCTAATAACCCTGGTGCCGCATCAGTTCGTACTATCAATTTTCCAAATAGTGTTACAATTGACAATATGAAGGCTTCTTTCAGTACAGGTCATACTTGGATTGGGGATTTAGTAGTTAAACTGAAACACCCTGACGGTACAGAAATTAACCTATGGAACAGAACCTGTAACAATCCACAAAGAACAGGAATGAGTGTTATTTTTGCTGATGGTTCTCCTGCGCCGGTTTGTGCCAGCCCAACAACAGGAACATACAGTCCAGCTCAAGCTTTAGCCGCTTTTAACGGAAAGCCATCTAACGGAGTTTGGACGTTGACCGTTCAGGATTTTTATAATGGTGATACGGGTTCCATTACCTCTTGGGGAATTGATTTTGGATGTACATTGGGTAATGAACAATTTGATATTGCTGATTTAACAGTATATCCAAATCCAAACAACGGAAACTTTACCGTTCAATTTGACAACCCAACTTCAGAGGAAACAAAGATTGATGTTTATGATATGAGAGGTAGAAAAATATTCGAAAATACTTATACGAACCAAGGTATGTTTAACGAAAGCATTCAGTTGAATAATGCCCAATCAGGTATTTACTTATTGAACGTTACTGATGGTAACAGAAAAGTAGTAAAAAGAATAGCTGTTGAATAAGTTAAAAATGAATTTAAAATAGTTTCAAAAGGAGAGAGTTGTGAAACTTTCTCCTTTTTGAGCTTAAAATGTATAAATAATAAAAAAACACTAAATGAAATTAAAATTCTCCTTGCTGTTGTTGGCTTTAGTTCAAATTGGCTTTGCCCAACAAAGAACCTGTGGAATGCAGCAATACATGCAACAGATTATGAATGATCCTGCTGCTAAACAGTTGTATCTTCAACAACAAGCCAAGTTTGAAGTTGAACTTCAAAAACAGTCCTCACTTAACAGAAATAGTAACGCTGTTAATAATGTTCAAGCGATTAGAATTCCCGTTGCAGTTCATTATCCTTCTGCCGGAACAGCTACTGAAGCGGTGAAAACTTGTTTAAGAGCTTTGGCACAAAACCAAATCAATATTTTAAATGCCGATTACAATGCAGCTAATGCAGACATTGTCAATTTTACTGAAGGTGATACCGATTTTTATCCGGGTATTTCTATTGGTAATCTAGGGGTTCAGTTTGAATTGGCTACAGAAAACCATCCGGCAGGAACCGGATTGAATAACGGAGATTTAGCCATAACTTTTGGTACAGATTTCTTAAGCGGTGCTGATTCAGATGCTACTTGGGCAGGTTATATGAACTTAGTGGTGAGAAATGAAGGGAGTTCAATTTTAGGATATTCTCCGCTTGGTGGATCGCCTGGTTCGGGTCAAACAGTTGTGATTAATAGATTTTGTTTTGGTTCTGGTGCCGGTTGTACCGGTTATGTTCCTGCAGCACCTTTTAATTTAGGTAGAACACTAACGCATGAGTTAGGGCATTTCTTTAATTTAAATCATACGTTCAACAATGGTACTTGTAGTACTAATACCAATTGTAATACGCAAGGAGATAGAGTTTGTGATACGCCTGAGGTAGCTGAAGAGTCTTATGGCTGTCTAACCGCTGGTGAGGTTGGAAGTTGTTCATTCGAACAGTTAGCGCTTACAATGAACTACATGGATTATGTGGATGATGCTTGTATGTACATGTTTACTTTAGGACAAGAAAACAGAATGAGAGCTTATTATAATGCTATAGCCAGTCAGTTTTCAACTACTGCTTTATCAAACAATGAAGTTTTGTCAAGTAATTTCAAGGTATACCCAAACCCAAGTAAAGGAAGTTTTACTATAGAGTTCAAAGAATTAACCAATAGTTATGCTGTAGAGGTTTATGATATCGCAGGTCAAATTATTTATGACAACAACTTTGAATTGACTTCTGCTTTAGTTCAGACTATTAATTTAGAAAATACCAGTAGCGGCATTTACTTTATCAATATCAAAAGTGATAATGGTTTAGTAATAACCAAGAAAATTGTGATTGAGTAATTTAGTACTATATCAATAAAAAAAGCTATCAGAAATGATAGCTTTTTTTATTTTCCGTTAAAGCTATTCATGGTGTTGTTTAAGCCTGCAAGAACAAAGGATTCTATGATTTCTTTGGAGATGACAAATCGTTCCGGAAGTTTGGCTTTTTCTTCTTCGTTCCATTCGCCTAACACATAATCTACTTGTTGCCCTTTTTTAAACTCATCGCTGATTCCAAAACGAAAACGCGGATATTCCGAGGAGTTTAAAATCAGTTGGATGTTTTTTAACCCATTGTGACCACCATCGCTGCCTTTGGCTTTGATTCTGATGGTGCCAAAAGGCAAATTTAAATCATCAGTAATGACCAAGACGTTTTCTTTGGCGATGTTTTCTTTGTCCATCCAATATTGAACCGCTTTGCCGCTCAAATTCATATAGGTATTGGGTTTCAACAGAATTAGCTTTCTGCCTTTAATATTGTATTCAGTAATCGTTCCTAGTTTGGCGGTTTCAAAAGACAAGCTTTCTTTTTGGGCCACATAATCCAAAATTTTGAAGCCAATATTGTGGCGTGTATTTACATATTCGGCACCGATGTTTCCTAGTCCGACGATGAGGTATTTCTTCATTTCTGGTATTTTTTCAGAAGTTGTATTAGGGGTAAATAATTTGGTCAACCATTTCATAGCGTAAAAGTAGCTAATTTGATTTCATAAAAAAAGCACCAGTGTGAACTGATGCTTTTAGGTATAAGGTGTTGAAAATTATTTTTTCTTTCCTTTTGCCGGAGCTTTTGCTGCTTTTGCTGCTTCTTGAGCGGCTTTCATAGCAGCACGTGAAATCTTCACTTGAGCAACCACAGTGTTATCCGGGTGCATCAATTTGAAGTTTTTAGCTTCTAATTTAGTAACATACAATTTGTTACCCATTTGCAATTCAGAGATGTTAGCTTCAACAAAATCAGGAAGATTTTTTGGCAAAGCTTTCACTTTTAATCTTCTGGTGTTCAAACGTAAATCACCACCTAACAATACACCTGGTGATGTTCCAACCACTTTCACGGGAACTTCCATAGTGATTTCTTTGCTATCATTTAATTGAAAGAAATCAATGTGTAAAATTTTGTCAGATACCGGGTGAAACTGAATGTCTTGAAGAATAACATTGGATGTTTTTCCAGCCAAATCAACTACAACAGTGTGTGCGTTTGGAGTGTAAACCAAGCCTTTGAATGCTTTTTCTTCTGCTGCAAAATGCTGTGGTGTAGTTCCTCCGTAAATAACGCAAGGGACCATTCCAGCATCACGTAAGGCTTTAGTAGCTTTTTTGCCTACGCTTTCTCTTTCTTGTCCTTTAATCGTAATCGATTTCATTGTAAAAATATATAGTTAATAAAAAATACTTAATTGAATTACATCAGGAATTTACCGCTGATGGAATTGTTGTGTTGCACCATGTGCATTACTTCTGCAAACAGCGGCGCACAACTCACCACTTTTATTTTGTTTGATTCCTTCTTTAACGGAATAGAATCGGTAACAATCAACTCCAATAATTTAGAGTTCTCTATTTTTTCATACGCTTCTCCCGAAAGGATAGCATGGGTACATATCGCTCTTACGCTAATTGCGCCTTTCTCCATCATCAAATCCGCCGCTTTGGCTAAGGTTCCTCCGGTGTCGATCATATCGTCAACCAAAATCACATTTCTGCCTTTTACCTCTCCAATCAATTCCATTGTGTCAATGACGTTGGCGATTTTTCTTTGCTTATAACAAATCACCACATCTGATTCTAAAAACTTAGAATAAGCATAAGCTCTTTTGGAACCGCCCATATCCGGAGAAGCAATCGTTAGATTTTCTAACTGCAAACTCTTTACATACGGTAAAAAGATAGTCGAAGCAAACAAGTGATCCACCGGTTTTTCAAAAAACCCTTGAATCTGATCAGCATGTAAATCCATAGTCATGATTCTGGTGGCGCCGGCAGTTTCCAATAATTTGGCTACTAACTTGGCTCCAATCGGAACTCTTGGTTTGTCTTTACGATCTTGTCTTGCCCAACCAAAGTAAGGTATTACCGGAGTAATGTGTCGTGCTGATGCTCTTTTCGCTGCATCAATCATTAACAAAAGCTCCATTAAATTGTCGGCACTTGGAAAAGTGGAACAGACAATAAAAACGCGTAATCCTCTTATTGATTCTTCAAAAGAAGGTTGAAACTCGCCATCACTATATTTTGAGAACGTAACTTTCCCCAGCGGAATCCCATAGTTAGTAGCTATTTGTTCGGCCAGATGAACGCTTTGTGAACAGGCAAATATTTTTGCTTCGGGTTCTAAATGCGACATTGTAATTAGTTGTTGTTACTCCGCTGCGCTACATACAATTCTGCTTTGACGTCTGTCTAAACTTCAGGTATTAATTGCCTCGGGTGTAGTTAGTTAGTTGTTGTTCGTTTTACCGAGGTGCAAATTTAGAAATTAAATCCGACTCTGAAAGGATATTTTTAAGTATTTTTTTGATTGTATGAAGAATTTTTTTTTACATTTGCACCCACAAAACACCAAAGTCTTTTAGCCGAATTGGTAAAAATGACGTCCGGATGGCGACTTATTTAATAATTTTTTTCTAAAAATTAAATAGCAAAATCCAAAAGGTAATGCCCGGATGGCGGAATTGGTAGACGCGCACGACTCAAACTCGTGTTCTTAGGAGTGTGGGTTCGATTCCCACTCCGGGTACAAAACCTCTCAGTAATGAGAGGTTTTTTTATTTAGTGTAAGAAAGAAATATTGTCTAAATAGCCCCGACAGGAGCAAACTACCGCGTAGTGCGGATGGCGGGAGGATTAGTGAAAAGAAGCTGGAAGTGCTGCTCCTAAAAAATCAAAACCCTAAAATCAATTTAGCAATCGAAAAGTAAATCAAAATTCCACAGATATCATTGCTGGTGGTAATGAACGGTCCGGTCGCCAAAGCGGGATCAATATTAAATCGGTGCAGTAATAATGGCACAAAAGTTCCGATAAGCGAAGCAATGATAATTACTGAAACCAACGCAATGGTGACAATCTCTCCGATAATCAATTCTACATTCAACAGGAAATGACTTCCTACGAATAGGATGGTGGCCAAGATAACGCCGTTGAGTAAACTCAAAGACACTTCTTTAATCAAACGATTCCAAAGCGAACCGCTGATCGATTGATTGGCCAAACCTTGCACAATAATAGCCGAGGATTGTACGCCAACATTACCCGCCATTGCGGCAATTAGTGGTGTGAAAAAGAATAAATTCCCGTGATTCGCCATCGCACCTTCGAATAAACCTAAGACTCTAACGCTGATAAAACCACCAAACAAAGCCAAAACCAACCAAGGCAAACGCGCTCTTGTTAAGTCGAGAATACTGTCATCCGCTTCTACGTCTTGCGAGATACCGGCTGCTAATTGGTAATCTTTATCGGCTTCTTCTTTAATTACGTCTACGATATCATCAATGGTAATTCTACCGACCAACCTGCCCATTTCATCGACTACGGGAATGGCTTCCAAGTCATATTTTTGCATGATACGAGCGACATCCGTGTTGGGCATGTCTACTCGAACATAATCTACTTTTTTGATATACACTTCGCTGATAGGCGTTTTGGTAGAAGTGGTCAATAAATCTTTTAAAGACAACCTTCCTTTCAATCTATTTTCATCATCAACCACATAAATCGAATGTACACGAGTCACATGTTCCGCTTGAATTCGCATTTCTTTGACACAAGTCAGTACGTTCCAATTTTCATTGACTTTGACCAACTCTTTTCCCATCAAACCACCGGCACTATCTTCGTCGTAACGCAACAAATCGACAATGTCTTTGGCGTGTTCAACGTCTTCTAATTCCGAGATTACTTCTTCTTTTTTGCTTTGCGAAAGTTCGGCAATAATATCTGCCGCATCATCCGTGTCTAACTCGTCAAGTTCTTCTGCAATTTCTTTGGCAGAAAGGCCTTTAAGGATTTTTTCACGCAAATCGTCTTCCAATTCGGGAAGAATTTCAGCGGTGATTTCACTGTCCAGGATTTTAAAAATATAAGTGGCTTCGGCAGTTTCCAGTTCCTCAAAAATCTCTGCGATATCGGCATGGTGCATGTCATTCAACAATACTTCCAATTCTCGGTCGTTCTTGTCGTGAATGAGTTGCTCGATTTGCGCTAAGAGTTCTTTGCTGATTTTAAACTGCATTGGCTTCTATTTTTTGAGTAAGTTCTATGAACTGTTCTACAGTCAATTGTTCCGGACGGAGGTCAAAGATAGTGTCTTCTTTTAAATTATCCGAAAGGTTAAACGATTTTAGACTGTTTCGAAGTGTTTTTCGGCGTTGTTGAAAACCGGTTTTGACAACGCTAAAGAATAATTTTTCGTTGCAAGGCAAATGGAAATCCGTTTTTCGGCGCAAGCGTAAAACACCTGATTTTACTTTGGGTGGCGGATTAAAAACGTGTTCGTGAACGGTAAACAAATATTCGGCTTCATAAAAAGCTTGAACCAGTACAGACAGAATTCCGTAGACTTTGCTGCCTTTTTTGGAACAAATTCTTTCGGCGACTTCTTTTTGGAACATACCCGAAAACTCGGGAACTTGTTCGCGTAATTCCAAACATTTGAAAACAATTTGGGACGAAATGTTATAAGGGAAGTTTCCGGTGATGGCAAAAGGTTTGCCTTCAAAAACTTCGTTAATGTTATATTTTAAAAAGTCTTTGGAAATGATTTTCCCTTCCAATTTTGGATAATGCGCATTCAAATAGGCTACCGATTCGGTATCAATTTCAATCACATAAGTCGTGGTCGGTCTTTCCAAAAGATATTTGGTCAAAACACCCATACCCGGCCCGATTTCTAATACGTTGTCATAGCCTTCCAGATTCAGCGTGTCGGCTATGTCTTTGGCTATGCTTTCGTCGGTTAAGAAATGTTGTCCGAGGTGTTTTTTGGCTTTTACTTGGTTCATTTAGATTATTAGATTGTTAGATTGTTAGATTGTTAGACTTTTTTTTAAGAAGTCTAAGCTAGTCTAAGAAGTCTAAATTAGTCTGTTAATGATCAGAAATCAATTCCAATTCTGTTCTGAAAGCCAGCATTTTGTCTCCAAAAAGGCGATGTCCTTCTTCTCTCAATCTTGGCGCATCTTCATCATAATATTTTTGCAGGGTTTCTTTGCTGTCGGTAGTGTATTGTATGGAATAAGTCGTGCCGCCCATTTCTTCTTCAATTAAGACTTTTACCATTCGTGCCGAAGAAAATTTTCCGGTAGCCAAAACATCTTTGATGTGTTTTTCCTGCATCCATCGCATCCATTGGTCGTGAACGCTTTCGTGTATGTTAATGGTAACGTTATATAAAATCATGATTGTTTAAAATTTATAAATTGGAATTAAATGGAGACTGAACACTAACTACTGAACACTGACCACTATAAATTAGTGTCTCCGCGAAGTTTTCGGTATTTATTCCGCGAGTCGACAAAGAAAATACTGTCTTCGTGTTTGAAGATGATTTCTTCATAAAGTGGTTTGGCTTTTTCGACATCACTCAAATTGGTATTGTAAATCTCCGCCGAATAGTAAAGCGCTTCATCTATGTAAATGCATTCTTTGTGATGGGTTACAATGGCATTATAGTTTTCCAAAGCTTTGGTGAAATCGCCCATTTTTTCGTAGGTTTTACCAATGCGTAATAAAGTCACCGGTTCGATTTCTTCGCCTTTGTGTTCTTTTAAAATCAGTTGGAATTGCGCCAAAGATTCCGCTTTTTTATTTTGGTACAACAAAAAATCAGCGCGGGCAAATTTCTTTAATGCTATTTGAGTCGAATCTTCTACGGTATTGTCGCTGATGAGTAAGAACAAATCTAAAGCATCATTGGCAATCAATTGTGAAGCAGCCGATTTGAGCACTTTTAATTGGTGTGTTGCCCATTCAAAATCACCTTTAAAATAACTGGTTTTGGCAGTTTTTAATTGCGCTTCCTGCCCGGTAATATCACCGCCCATGTCTTCGCCTACCTGAGAATAATAAATCAACGCCTGGTTGTATTTTTCTTCCAGTAAAAGAATATCGGCCAATTGCATTTTGATGGCTGCGGTTTGGTAGCGGTTCAATGGCATTTCCATGGCATTTTTCAAAATTGCTTTCGCTTTTTCGGGATTGTTGAGGTGAAAAGCCGTGAAATCTGCTTTCAATTCCAACAAAGATAAAGTGTATGGGCTTACGCCAAATTCCTTAATCAATTGATCCAATTCGGCAGTAATGGCGACATAATCTTTATCGGTGGCATGATCAATTTTCATCTCCATCAAATAAGAATGTGCCTGAATCAACAGTTCTAAATCGTTAGTATTTTCTAAAACAAAAGTCAAAATTTCTTTCGCGGAATCTTGGTCGTTATCTTCTATCGCCATTTCGCCCAAATTGACGATGTTTCCAAAAGATTCGGGGTTTCTTTTGTAAATGGCTTTTTGCTGGATAAAGGCTTTTCCATATTCTTTCTGTTGCACAAAATACCAACTTAAGAAATCATTCCAAAACACATCTTGTGTTTTTTGTGTTCTGATGAGCAAGGCTTTTTTCAAAGAATTGTTGAAATTTTCATCACCATCTTCCGTCATAAAACGCGATAATTGGTTTTGGATAATCGGCAAGTTTTGCGGATTTAGATTGGCTTCCATTAAATAAGTTTCAATCATCAAATCGGTTTCGCCTTTTTGTCCGTAAAGCATCGCCATCTGGAAGTTGAAACTCAATCTAGGGTCGATTTCCAAAGCGGTTTTATAAGCCAAAAGCGCATAATCAAACAAAGCTTTTCTTTCGAATGTGTAAGCCAATCCATAAGCTTCGTTGGCATTTTTTTTGATTCTGTCAATCGCCTGATTGTACTGTTTGTTGGCTTTCTCTTGGTTTTTTTGCAACTGAAAATTAAAACCCAATTCGATTAAAAGACTACTCTGTTTGTATTTGTCGAGCCTTTCTTGTATGGCTTTTTCGGCTTTGTCAAATTGTTGCAGTTGTTGGTAACACTCAATTACTTTTTGGAAATAATTGGAGTTGCCTTGTTGTGCTTTCAGCAGTTCTTCATAGCTCACTAAGGCTTTTTCAAATTCACCTCGGTCAAAATAATTATTGGCCAATTGCTCGTTTTGAGCCGAAGCCCAAAGCGAAAGGAATAAGAATAAGATAGAGAGAATTTTTTTCATTTGTAAATTCTATTGTTTTTCAAAGGTCAAATGTAATTCGCATAAATGGTGTTTCATTTGGAATCAAATTTTCGGAATGCTCATTTCATGTTTCAAATTAAACGAACAATGTACTAAAGTAACACTTTTTGTGCTCCGTTAGTACATTGTTTGCTAAAGATTAACTATTTAGTTAATGATATCAAAACCAGTGTAAGGACGTAAAACTTCCGGAATTACAATACCTTCCGGCGTTTGGTAATTTTCTATGATTCCAGCTAAAACTCTAGGTAAAGCCAATGAACTTCCATTTAGGGTGTGTGCCAATTGGGTTTTTCCGTCTTTTCCTTTGAAACGCAATTTCAAACGATTGGCTTGGAAAGTTTCAAAATTAGATACCGAAGAGATTTCTAGCCATCGGTCTTGCGCTGTTGAAAATACTTCAAAGTCATAAGTCAATGCTGAAGCAAAACTCATATCGCCTCCGCAAAGGCGAAGAATTCTATAGGGTAATTTCAATTCCTGAAGAATTCCTTTTACGTGTTCTACCATACCGTCTAAGGCTTGGTAAGAGTTATCAGGATGTTCAACACGAACGATTTCTACTTTGTCAAATTGGTGCAAACGGTTCAAACCACGAACGTGCGCACCATAAGAACCGGCTTCGCGACGGAAACACGGTGTATAACCTGTGCACAAAACCGGCAATTCACTTTCCTGCAAAATCACATCGCGGAACAAATTCGTTACCGGAACTTCAGCAGTTGGAATT
>NZ_DLGY01000048.1:0-23022 GCF_002482945.1 Flavobacterium sp. UBA7682 | reverse complement strand
CTGCACTTTGGAATGGACGCTAACTAGTTTATATGTATTACAAAATCATACTTATCCATCTAATTCATGCAAGATAAGTATGATTGCTGTCATATCCATTTACTGTTGCTAATGTATGTAAAAATATTACAAATTTTTAATATCTTTAATCTTTGAGGTTATAATTATCAACAATTAATGCAAACAAAAAAGCCTTTCTTTCGAAAGGCTATTAAACACTAATTGTTTTAATAATTGTGGTTTTATTTATTGAGTAATTTTTCTAAGTAAGCTACTTTATCTTTTTCGGATTGAAGTAATTCTCTATACAAAGCTTTATTTTCTTCATATGCTTCAACTAGCTTATCAATAGGATTGAAGTTAAAATGATTTTGGTTATTGTTACCAAAGGCACTATTCGTACCACTATTGTCATAAAAACTATTGAAAAAATTTACAACATTCTCTTCGGAAAAGTTTTTAATCGCTTCTGTAGTCATTCCCAATTCTTTAGCAATTTGTTCTAATCTATCCTCTTCTACAGTTGCGCTGTTTTCGATAGTTGAAATGGTCTGTTGACTAACGCCTAGAGCTATAGCCAGTGCTTCCTGCTTCATTCCACGAAGCTCTCTGATACGGCTGATATTACGGCCAATATGCTTTGGTTTTGTAGTAGTTTCCATAATCCAAATATAAAAAGATTTAATAATACTTACTATGCAATTCGGTATTATTTTGTAGTCAAAAATGAATAGCTATGATAGGATTTATTTATTAAGCAGTATAGTAAGTTTAGGATTAAGTACCCGAGCCAAAGGCGAATTGAGCGAAGCTAATTATATTTGTATAACTATAATAGGATTTATTTAATAATCTGTATAGTTATTTTAGGTTTGAAATTAAAAGGAGGACTGCCGGTGGCAGTCAGGTAAAAAAATCTTTTGACCTTTACTGGTTTAGCTAGTCCATACCTCCGCCATAGCTCCTATATAGCTCCCTTATAGATGAAGCATCAATGGTGACAGTTAACCACAATCTCCCAACTCCTAACGCTTCTAGTTCATAGCTAGTATATAGCTGCTGTATAGGAAAGCCCTACTTACTATATGAGGAGTATATCAAAACATGCATTATGTCAAATAGTTTAACAGGTAGTAAGCCTATAGGTATATCAAAGCTTTATAAACAATCAATTTTGCAAATTAATTTTCCCTTAAAAACAAAGCGGTCAGCACCGTGAAAACATAAAATGTACTACATTAGCACAGCAAACCCAACGATCAATGAAGCACATTTTAATAGTAGAAGACGAAGAAGGAATTGTTCAGTTCCTAACGCAAGGCTTGGAAGAGGAAGGCTATCAAATATCTTCGGCCAACAATGGGAAATCAGGGTTAGAGCTTTTTCAAAATGAAAAATTTGATTTGGTCTTACTCGATTGGATGTTACCCAAAATGACCGGCGTAGAAGTCTGCAAAGCCATTCGATTGCAAAACACCAAAGTGCCCATCATTTTCCTAACCGCCAAAGACACGGTGCAAGAAACCGTAGAAGGGTTAAAAAGTGGTGCTAATGATTATATCAAAAAGCCTTTTAGTTTTGACGAACTGGTAGAACGCATTAAAGTACAGTTGCGTGACCAACCCGAAAATGAAATCTTAACGCTTGGTCCGGTAGAAATTAATTTGCAAAAGCATCAGGTTACCGTGGATAAGAAAGAAGTGTCGCTTACGCAAAAGGAGTTTGATTTGCTTCATTATTTGGTTAAAAACAAAGGAACGGTTTGCTCTAGAACCCAAATCATACAAGACGTTTGGGACATTCATTTTGAATATGATACCGGCGTAATCGACGTATTCATGAACGCCATACGAAAAAAACTAAACCTTAAAGTGGAAGAAGATTATATCAAAACCATTCGTGGTGTTGGGTATATTGCTAATGACGAATGAGCCAATAAGAATTTGAAGTCTAAAGGTTTGGAAGGTTATTTGACCACGAATTTAACAGATGTTACAGATTGGCACTGATTTAAAAATAGCACTGAATAATCTGTGTAATCTGTGGCTAAATTTTTTCAGAAGCTAAAAATAAAATGCACAATTATATATTTTGACCGTAAATGCAACAATTTTCATTTAAAAACAGAATCGCGTCCAATTATATCATTACAACGGCCTTGTTGATATTGGTGGTCTTCTTTGCTATCTATTCTATAGTGCGCTTTAGTGTGTCTGTTAGAGTTGATAACGAAATTAAAACCGAAGTAACCAAGCATTTAAAAGAGATTGAAGTCATAGAAAACTGCGTTTTACTGATTGAGGAAGAAGAGTGGAAGACCAGTCAGTTTAACAAAGTAGAGGTCAGTCCGGCTTTTATTCAATTTGTTGACGAATTAGGCGCTATGGTGGAAAAATCACCCAACCTAAAACAGAAACAACTGACCTACAAAGCTAGTGCGCCTGTGAATGAATTGTTTGACACTAAGTTAGAAAACATTTCGGTAAGACAAATTCAAGTACCGCTTTATCAAGGTACAAAAATCATTGGCTTCATGATTGTAGCCATGTCGCTTGAGGATTCCATAATGGTTTTAAACAATTTGTTTACCATTATGCTGATTGCTTATCCAATGATATTATTAGTGCTGTTTCTCATCGCACGATTTATCGCCGGTAGAAGTATAAAGCCAATAAGTACTATCATTGAAACGTCTAATGATATTACAAAAGACAATCTGAAATCGAGAATTCCGTTGCCTCAAAATCGTGATGAATTGTTTATCTTATCGCAAACTATCAATAACTTATTGGATAGGGTAGAGAATGCCATTGAACGCGAAAAACAGTTTACATCAGATGCGTCGCATGAACTGAGAACACCATTGGCAGTTATTAAAGGAACTTTAGAAGTGTTAGTTCGTAAACCTCGTAATCCTGAGGAATATAAAGAAAAAATAGACTTTTGTATTAATGAAGTAAATCGTTTGAATCACTTGGTGGATGAATTGCTTTTATTGGCTCGTTTCGAAAACCAAAAACAAACTTTAAAGTTGGAAAAGGTTTCATTAAATGCCATTTTCCTCGATGTTATTTCTCGAAATTCAACCATTATAAGCGAGAAGAAAATTAAATGTGTGGCCAACTTCCCGAAAGATTTTTATGTTACTACCGATGCGTATTTGCTTGGCATTATAGTAAACAACATTTTAACCAATGCGGTGAAATATTCTAAACCCAATGACACCATCAACTTTGACATCATTGAAACCGAAAATAAATTGATTTGTTCTGTTTCTGATCAAGGAATTGGTATTGCAGAAGAAGATTTGCAGAAGATTTTTGACCAATTTTATCGTTCTAAATCAAACGAACATCCGGAAATCAAAGGAACAGGTTTGGGATTGTCCATTGTAAAAAGATTATCGTTATTACTTCAAATAGATTTGCAAATAGAAAGCGAAGAAAACAAAGGAACCAAAGTCATTTTAGATTTTATTAAATAATTGACAATGTGACAATTATCATGTTCCGCAAAGTAAATAATGAGTATTTTTGAATTAAACTAAACAACAAAACCATGAACGACGCTCACTTACACCTATTAGTTAACCATTTTCCAATCATCGGGACGATTATTGGATTGGGCATTTTAATTGCCGGTATTGCATTAAAGAACAAGGCGGTAAAGAACACGGCATTTGTTGTACTGATTGTGGCAGCTGTTTTTGGCTTTGCATCAATGTCAACCGGTGAAGGTGCAGAAGAATTGGTAGAAGACATGCCAAGCGTTGGTAAAAAAATAATTCACGAGCACGAAGAATTAGCAGAGAAGTTTGTTTTGATACTTTATGTTACGGGAGCTTTCGCGCTATTGTCCTTAATTGCCACCGCTAAAAACCATTCTAAAGCCAAATTATTTACGTGGATAACTTTACTGTTAACCATAGTTACAGTAGTCTTGGTAAAAAATGTTGGTACTTCAGGTGGTGAAATTCGCCATACAGAGATTAGAGCCAATGCCAACAGTCCTGAAATTGCTGCTCCTGAAAATGGAGGCGAACAGGAAGAAGATTAAACTTTTTAAACTTACTATAAACGAACCTAACAGTTATTTCTGTTAGGTTTTTTTATTTTAAAGCGATATAAATTAAGATATTTCAATAAAAAATATGCATTATCGATTATCTGCTAATTTTTTTGAAACGCTTTGTTAGCAAGCAGCAATAAAGTATATTTACGTTCTATGTAAAATAAAGATTAAGCATGCGCAGCACTGATGACAATGTAACGGAAGATTTAGCACTCAAGAAAATTATTGAACCCCAACTCAATATTATTTTAACTACTGACGAAGACGACGAAAGACCGGTTTATATCTCCGGTAACTTCAATAATTGGGTAACTCAAGACAAGAATTTTGAAATGGAACGCGTAGGGCAAGGTTTGTATCATTACAAGTTTGCCCACGATTTTACTTATCCCGACGAACTTTTATACAAATTTACCCGCGGCGATTGGAGCGAAGTCGAAATAGATAAATTTGGGAATCGTACTGAAAACAGAAGTTGCAAACAACACAACGGCGTGCGCAAAGAGCATGTGGCCAAATGGCGACACAATTGGTTACCATTTAAATCAAAGTTTTTACCGAAAGTTCATTTGATTTCTGAAGAATTCGAAATTCCGCAATTGAATAAAACCCGCAGAGTATGGGCATTGTTGCCTCATGATTATGAAAAGACAACAGAGACTTATCCGGTGTTGTATCTTCAAGATGCCCAAAATTTATTCAATGAAAAAGCCAAATACGGCAATTGGGAAATCGATAAAAAACTCGCTGTAATGGCGGAATACAAGATTGGCAAAATCATCATTATAGCAGTTGAACATGCTGAAAAAGAAAGGATTAAAGAATACAATGTCGGCAATACCGTTTTAGGCAGTGGCGAAGGCAAAAAGTACATTCGTTTTGTTACCGAAACGTTGAAACCCTTTGTAGATGCCAATTTCAGAACCAAACCCGAACGCGAATACACCGGAATTGGTGGCAGTTCTATGGGCGGATTGGTCAGCATTTTTTCGGGGATTATGTATCCGGAAATCTTTGGCAAGTTGATGATATTTTCGCCATCGCTTTGGGTTGTTCCTAAAATCAAATTGTCATTCCTGGACATGGACGAACCACAAGAAACGCGAATTTATCTTTATGCCGGTGGCGATGAAAGTACGACCATGATTGATCACGTGCAGCATTTTAAAAAACGATTACTCAAAAAAGAAGGTTTCGCCGATAAAATGAAAGTGCGTTTAAGCCTCAATATGGAAGGCAAACACAACGAGAGATATTGGAGCGATGAATTCCCAAAAGCAATAGAATGGCTTTATTTTAGTACTAAAGAAGAATAAATTAGAATTATGAAGACAAAACAAATAAAATCCCTTGACGGGTTTACCGGAACCATTTTAATTCCGGTGTATGAAACCAATGCTAAAAGTATAGTGCCAATTGAATACCACGGCACCACAGTTTCTTCCAAGGTATTTTACGGAAAAAAAGACACGCATTATTTAGTCGAAAAATACGATTGCACTCATGTCTTTATTGGTTTAGGTGCAGCCATTGATTACAAATCGATTAAAACCATTTTCAGACGAATTGCTTCCAAACAAAAAGAGGTTTTCGGTCAAAATGTAGCTTTGGCTTTTCCGGAAAAATTCAATCCGAATGAAGTAGAAGCAGCTGTTTCCGGATTGGTTTTAGGAACTTATGATTTAGGTCATTACAAGAAAAATGAAACGCATCCTTTAGCAAAAGACAATTTCGAATTGCAATATTTGGCCAAAAACGATGTAGAAGAAGCGATAAACAAAGGAATCAAAATCGCCAACGCGCAATTAGAAACTTTCAACTTGGTTGATTTACCACCTAATAAAGTCAACCCAAAATACTTAGCCGATTGGGCCACCGAAGCCGGTGAAAAATATGGTTTTGAAGTAACCGTTTTTGGGAAAGCAAAATCAACTGAAATAGGTTTGCATTCTTTTCTGTCGGTTGGCAAAGGCAGTGCCAATGAACCGCAATTCATCATCATGGAATACAAACCCGAAAAAGCGAAGAAACATATCGGTTTGGTTGGGAAAGGAATTACGTTTGACACCGGAGGATTGAATATTAAAACCGCCGGAATGGTTCAAATGAAATGTGATATGGCCGGTGGCGCAGCAGTTTTAGGCGCAATGCAATTGATAGCTGATTTGCAATTGCCTTATCGCGTGACTGCTATTGTGCCTGCGTGTGAAAATTCGGTGGATGCGCATTCGTTTATGCCGAGTGATGTGATTCAAAGCTATGCCGGACATTCGATAGAAATCATTGATACCGATGCTGAAGGCCGATTGATATTAGTCGATGGATTATCGTATTTGATTAAAAATTACAAACCGGAAACGGTGATTGATTTAGCTACTTTAACCGGAAGTGTCATTGGCACTTTAGGCTACGAATGCGCCGGTTTGTTTACCAATAATGAAGAGTTGTCCAAAAGATTACAGCAATCAGGTGACGCCATCGGTGAGCGTTTGTGGCAATTACCGCTTTGGGATGAATACAAACCGGATATCGACAGCGAGATTGCCGATGTGAAAAACTATTCGGGTAAACCGGTTGCCGGAGCGATTTCGGCAGCGAAGTTTTTAGAATATTTCACCGAAGACCATAAATCGTGGGCACATTTGGATATAGCCGGCGTGGCTTTTGGCGATGATGAATTCGCTAAGACCAAACATGCAACAGCTTATGGCGTACATTTAATTACTAAATTTATTGAAAATCTATAGCATATGGAAAATCCAATCAAAAATTTCATTTGTATTTCCAACTATTTTAAAGGGAATGATTTCTTAATTAATTTGAAGAAACAGGGCAATAAAGTCTATTTAATTACTTCGGAAAAGTTGCGCGACAAACCGTGGGCTTTTGATTACATAGACGAAATATATTTTATGCCCGGACAAGATGTTGATTGGAATTTGGAGGAATTATTAGCCGGTGTTGCCGGTTTAATGCGCGAAAGAAAGATTGACGGCATAGTGGCATTAGATGATTTTGATGTGGAAAAGGCAGCTTATTTGCGTGAGAATCTAAGAATCTCCGGAATGGGACAAACCACCGGAAGGTATTTCCGAGACAAATTGGCGATGAGAATGCGAGCCAAAGACGCAGGTATTCCGATTCCTGCTTTTAGTCCGTTGTTTAATGATGTTGAAATTAATGAATTTGCCGATACGGTTGCGCCACCATGGGTTTTAAAACCACGTTCGGAAGCTTCGGCTTCGGGAATTATGAAGGTTCATTCTGCAGCCGAACTTTGGGAAAAAATCCACGGATTAGGCGATAATCGAATCAAATATTTGGTGGAACAATTCAAACCTGGTGCTGTTTATCACTGCGATGGATTGAATTGGCACGGCAAAACGTTATTCTCTATAAGGTCTCAATATTTGGCAACGCCAATGGAAATCTCCCAAGGCGGCGGTATTTTCAGAAGTGCCAATATTCCTTATGATTCCAAAGACGACAAAGCCATCAAAAAACAAAACGAACAAGTTTTAAAAGCTTTTGGCATGCAACATGGTGCCAACCATACCGAGTTTATCAAATGCTATGATGATGGTAAAATCTACTTTTTAGAAACGGCATCGCGTGTTGGAGGCGCGCACTTAGCCGAAATGGTTGAGGCGGCTTCAGGTGTAAATCTTTGGAGCGAATGGGCCAAAATAGAAGATGCGTTAGTCAAAGGCAAACAATACAAATTGCCAACCATCAAAAAAGAATTCGCCGGGATTGTACTGACGTTGTCCAAATTTGAACATCCTGATTTATCCGGTTTTAATGATACTGAGGTTTGTTTCCGTGTACCTTTAGATTTCCACGCCGGGTTGATTGTAAAAAGCGATAATCACGCTCGTGTCAGAGAATTGCTTGACAATTACGCTGATCGTTTGATCAGAGATTTTGCAACTACGGCTCAGCAAGAAGCGGTAAAGAAGTTACATTAATAAATACGCAGATTTAAGCATAATAGAATAATCTGTGTTAAAAATTTATGACCAATAAAACCTATACCAAACTCAACTTCCATTCGCATACATTTTGTATTTGGAAAGAAGTGCCTTTTTCCCAAATAAAGGATTTAAAAATCAATTATACCAGTCAATCCGGTAGTCAATATATTTTTACGATTGAAGGTTTGTATCGCATTTCCAATCATTGGGGAAGAGTGGCGAATTGTCATTGGCGATTGATTCCATTAACGGAATTTAAAAACCAAAACATCACGGTTGCTTTCGCTCATTGGACTGATTTTTATTCTAATGATGACACTTCGAAGTTGTTTTATGTCAAAGTAAATAGGGAAACCAAAGAAGTTAATTTTTACCACAAACTCTCGGCAGATGACAATGAAAAAGTGGTTTTAAGAAACGCCAAAGATACTGCTAAAACCATCAGAACTATCAAAGAAGTCTTGACCCAAGACGATTGGGCAAAGTATCTGCAATATGAAGATTTGGAAACTTTGCGAAGCGAAATTGTAACTGAATTGGTAAATACTTCCAAGACCTTTTTGGAAGTAAAGAAGACTTATTTAGGTTAGTCTTGTTCAAACATGCCAACCGTTCCACCAACCCAATCTTTGTCTTTATTGAATTTGACACCGATCATTTCGCCACGACTTAATCGAACTAAATTGGTTACTAGAGTAGGAGATGGCGCGTCTTTTTTCCAAACCGCTAATATTCGAACTTCTGCCTTTACTTTTCCGTCTGGTGATTGAATGATGGGTTTATAGTTGACTTTTTTCTGTAATATGTATAAATCTTTTTCTTCTACAGCTTCAATATCTTCGCGTTTTACATGGAAAATCACGCCACTTCCTGAGAAAGAAAACAATGGTTTCAAAACATAATTTTCTAAATCATCAGGGATTTCATTTAAGTCAGAGAGTAAAGTCGTATCGATAAAATATTTTCCTTTTAAATAAGGCAAAATGAACTTACTGATTCTGAAAAACCAATTCGGATGACCGGCCCATTCTACGTCGTATTCTTTCGAGAAATCGAAGTTCAATGCTAAATCGGATCGCAAATCCAATTCGTCAAAAATCACGCGATTGTATATGCGCTTCACTTGCGTTTCTTCGCCTTGAGTATTTTTATAAAAGAGTTGATTTCCCTTTTCATACAATTCGGTTACACAAACAATTGGAATGCCTAAATCGCTGTGACAATAATAGAAATCAATTTTCGTGTTTTGCTTTTCAGGTTCGATTTCTAATAAAATCACATTCTCTTTTGGAAAATTATTACAAATTACTTCTTCGATTAGTCTCAAATAACTTTCCGGATTCAATCCGCTTAAGAATGGCGTCAACTCAGACAGAAAAGGGTAGTGGTTGACAAATTTTTGGGACAAATGATTCTGAAAATTGAATAACGAAGGAAAACCTTGTACTTCAATCAGCTTTGGTACAATTGCTCCATCTTCTTCACAAATGCCAAAATCAATCGCTAAAAAGGTAGTGTGATTGTCTTCATTTGGTACTTTTCTGTTTAATTCTAAAGCTCTATTAGTAAGTGATTTAAAATCGTCCTTTTGAATGAAATTAATAACTTCTTGACAACCTTCTAGCAATTGTTCTTTTAACGAATTCGGAATAAAAAAAGGAGATTCACCAATTCGGAAAGTCACTGTATAATCGAAATCTGAACTGATATCAGCTTGCATGGCATCATATTTGACCACCGTAAAGTTGTCGTTGAATTGTTGGCGAAATTTTTGATTCATTGTATAAATCTAATTGGAAAGTGATTTTCTATGTTTCATCAAGTCATTAATGGCTATGCGTAAGAAATTCGGAATAATGGTTTCGTTGGTTTTATAGATTTTGTCTTCGTCTAATAAATCTTCTAACATATCGCGAAACTTGGTTTTACCTTTCATGGCGATAATGTGTTCGCGTCTTTCTCTGTTTTTTAAATTGGCAACAAAACTCAACGCATCAGCTTCGGGATGAAATTGCAAGCCAACGAATTCATCCGAAAAACGAACTCCCATAATGGCACGTTCGTATTCTACATGCGTTCTCATTTTTTCCAAAGCGATAATCATGGCACCTTTTTTGCTGAAAATGCTCAGCTTAGGCTGAACCACTTGGTAATCGCGACTATCAATGGCATAAAAAGGATTATTCAAACCTTCTAAAACCGGGTCGTTGGTTCCGGCTTCTGTTTTGTGAATGGTCATTACGCCGAAAGAAGTAGCCTTTCTTTTATTGATTGTTGCCAATCCGAAATGATGACAAGCCATTTGGAAAGAATGACAGATAAACAACATGTGTTTTTTAACTTTTTGTTCTTTATTCCAATGCCATAATTGATCCACAAAATCATACCATTTTAAATCCCAACCATCGCCTTCTAAAGGATTTCCCGGTCCGCCGGTGGAAATAAAAATATCATATTTCTGAATGTCCGGAAACTCTGATTTTCCTCTGACATCAAAAATTTGAAAGGTAACTATTTGGTTAAATCGGTTGACAATATCAATAATACAGCGCATTCCTTGATTCGGTTCTCCGTTGTACATATCTAAAATCGCTATGCGAATGGGGTGACTCATTTTTTTACAATTTGGTAATGCAAAGATAACTTTTATGGTTGTGGGTTGTATGTTCTGGGTTGTAAGTTTTCAAAAGGCGATCAACAAATATTGCCCTACAACTTATAACGTACAACTATAAACCTCTGGTAAATTCGCTGGTAATCATATCAACTACTTTTGTCAAATCTTGCGTGTAATTGAAAACAGCTAATTGTTTATCGGCTCCGGTTCCTTCATTTAGAATGGTGTGAACGTAGTTGATTTCGTCACGACTGCCTAATTCGTCAACCACATCGTCAATAAATTCAAGTAATTCGAGGATCAGACATTTGGTATTGACTTCTTGTTGCAAACCAAAATCAATCATATTGCCTTCAACGCCATATCTTGCGGCACGGAATTTATTTTCCTTAATCAAAGCAATTCTGTAAATATTGAAACTGGTGTTTGCCATAGTCAATTTGTATAATTTTGCAACAATGGCTTGAATGACGGCAACAATACACATCGCTTCATCAACGGTCAAACTCATGTCTGTGATACGAAATTCAATCGTGTCATAGAACGGATGCAAACGCAAATCCCACCAAATTTTCTTCGGATTGTCGATGCATTTGGTTTTGACCAAGGTTTCTAAATAATTGTCATATGCTTGAACGCTGTCAAAATATTCCGGTAAACCGGTTCGTGGAAATTTATCAAATACTTTGGTTCTAAAGGATTTATACCCGGTATTTCTTCCTTCCCAAAAAGGTGAATTGGTAGACAACGCAAAAATATGCGGTAAGAAATAAGTCGCCTGATTCATTAGCTGCAAACCAATTTCACGATTTTCTATTCCGACGTGACAATGCATCCCAAAAATCAGATTGGAACGTGCTGCATCTTGCAATTCGTTGACAATGTGATGGTATCTTGGATCGTCAGTAATAGGTTGGTCTTGCCAACGAGAAAACGGATGTGTTCCGGCGCCACCGACAACTAGGTTTTGTTTGGAGGCCAATTCTACTATTTTACTTCTCAGAAAGCGGATTTCGGCTTTGGCTTCCTTGACGTTTTTACAAATATTGGTTCCAACTTCAACGACGGATTGGTGCATTTCGGCTTTTACCTGCTCGTTTAAAATGATTTTAGCACCATCTACAATTTTGGATAAATGTGAGCGCAAATCGCGGGTTTCAGGATCTATAATTTGATATTCTTCTTCTACACCTAAGGTAAATACGGGTAATTTCTTCGTCATTATTTCACTTTTAAATTAAAGGAAAGTGTTATTTCTCTGCGGCTGCGTTTTTGATAAAATCGCCCCAAGTCAAGTTGATTTTGCCCGGTTTTTGCTTTTTAGCGAAAGCTATCGCCATTTTAGCCGCTTCTTCTACAACCCATTCAAAATTTTCGGCACCAACTGAAGTATATTCTGCATCCGGAGCAGGATTTCCAAAATCGATGGCGTATGGAATTCCGTCACGAACAGCAAATTCAACGGTATTGAAATCATAACCTAAACCTTTGCAAAGACGAAGCGTGTAATCTTTAATCGTTGCCATTAGTTTTTTGTCCGTATTTGGATTTTCGACTACATATCTTAAATGGTGCGGATTTCTTGGTTCGTATGGCATAATGCGAACGGCCTTTCCGCCCAAACAATACACACGATAATAATCATCGAAGACAATTTCCTCTTGTAAAAGCATTACCAACTGTCCGGTTTCTTGGTGTTTTTGCCAAAATTCTTCCTTGTTTTCTAATCGGTAAACATTTTTCCAACCACCACCGGCATAGGGTTTCATATAAGCCGGAAAACCGATGTATTCGAAAATACCTTCCCAATCCATAGGATATTTAAGATTTCTGAATGATTTTGAAGTTGTATCGGTCGGATGTTCCGCAGAAGGCAAAATTACCGTGTTTGGTAGTGGAACGCCAAGTGTATCCGCTAAAGCATTATTAAAAAATTTATCATCGGCACTCCACCAAAATGGATTATTGATTACGTTGGTTCCCGTGAGTGCAGCATTTTTTAAATACGCACGATAAAAAGGAACGTCTTGTGAAATTCTGTCTATAATTACGGCATATTCACCACCTTTGTTTTGCACTACTTTGTCTATGGAAACGGCTTCAGCGATAATTCCTTTTTCGTTTTTTGAGTTTACTCTTTCGATAAACGCATAAGGAAAAGTGTCTTCCATTCCGAATAAAATACCAATTTTCTTCATAACTTTTTGTTTTATTCCGCTGCGCTCCGATTATTAATTTTTCTTAATATCAAATGCCTCGGGTTGTTTTGTCTTACTTATTATTTTAAAAAAACTTAATTCTGGATAAATAATGTGGAAACATTTCGCGCCAAACCGGCCAATCGTGTTCTCGGTCTTGGCGAACGTCTAACCAATGCGGAATGTCTCTTTGGGAAAGAATTTTGCTCAACTTCAAATTGGCATCAAAACAAATGTCCCAATTGGAAGTGCCGAGTATGATGTCCATATTCCATAATTCAGCGTCGTTTAATCCGTGTAAATAATCTTCCGGACTATTGTAGAATACATTATCGTCCCAATGACCGTCCATAAAACTTTTAATGGAAAAGGCTCCGCTTAGCGAAAACATATGACTGACATAACCCGGATGTTTGAGAGCAAAATTTGCTGCATGATAACCACCAAAACTACAGCCGGCTACCGCTACTTTTCCAGCGTAAGTGTTATTTCTTATCTTTTCTACAATTTCGTGGCAAATCATTTTATCGTACCAAACATGGTTTTGGATGCGATGAACAGGATGGATGTTTTTATTGTAGAAACTTTCTTTGTCTATGCTATTAGGACAAAAGATTTGTATCAAACCTTGATCAATATACCATCGGGCACTTTCTATTAAACCTTGGTCTTTATTTTCGTGGTAACTTCCCATAGAAGTAGGGAAGAGGATTACCGGATATCCCGAATGTCCAAAAACCAACATTTCGATTTCACGGCTCAAATTAGGCGAATACCATTTAAAATATTCTTCTTTCATAATTGTTATTCATTTTAACAATTATAATGAAAAATTTGTTGTGAAATATGTAAAACTTTGAATCTTATTAAGTTTTACGATAAAATATTTAATGATATTTAGTTTTTGAAAATTCTCCAAAAAAAGCACTAAATACAAATACGGAATTTAATTATTGTCAAGAATAACAACAATATAAATCCCGTAAGTATAGATAAACAGTAGTTAAAACTGTTTTTGTAGCATAAAAATATAACCAATTAGGCTACGAGTTCAATTAATTGAATTTGACTTTTAAGTCTTTCAATCAACATATTCATCATGCGTTTATTGATATTGGAAGAATTTTGGATATATTCTGCATATTCGTCCAAAGTAAAAAAGGCAATAACCATACCTTTCAAAGAGTTTCTGAATTTGATATCTCTTTGGATAACATTTTCTACGTAGGCCATTTTCTTTTCGGGTGTAAGTGAAAAGAAAACATTCTTTTGTTTCATTGCATAATTGATAAAAACTTGAATGAACAAATCATTTTGTAACTTTAAAATAGGGCGAAGGGTTTTGTTTTGAAAAACTTCCTCAAGCGAGGACTGACTGGTTATCGTTCCTAAAGATTCTCCTCTTAACTCTAGAACATTGTTATCTCTGGCTTCCATATCGGGATTGTATTAGTGGGTTTATATGTTATTTAAAGCGGACTAAAGTTCGCGTACCTTACTGTCACTGGTAGTTTTCCTCTTAATATCAAATATCACTGGCTTCCATTGTTTTTTTAAAGTTATAAAAAAACCTCTGTCGTAAAACAGAGGTCATTTTATAGTTATTAATAATTAATTGTTAATTAGTTATCTTGAATACCGCTTTGCGAACTAAGCGTCTGGCGTAGTCAGAGTTCTTATCGACTGAGCTGTCAATTCCGGCTCCTTTAGCATTCAATCTTGAAGGATTGATTCCGGCTTTGATTAAGATTGCTTTGACATTCTCAGCTCTTGTAGAAGCCAGTTTCTCATTTTTAGCACTGTCCCCAACTTCGTCAGCATAACCCGAAATCTCTACAGATGCCGTTGGATTATTTCTTAAGTAGTTCAACACAAATCCGATGTTGTCTGCTGAAGCAGGTGTAGGTTGTGAGTTACTCTTGTCAAAATAAGCAGCAATATAACCTTCATTGATTAATTGCTCAATCATATTTTTAGACAAAGCAACATTATTATTGTTGGTAATTGTATTGTCAATGTATTTTTCTAATTCATCAGGAACACCATTCGTGTTTTTATCAACCATTCTTCCTTTTGTATCCACGGCAACTCCGGCAAGAGAATTGTTTTCAGCATCTAAATAATCAGGAACACCATCTTTATCAGAATCATTCATTAAGGTTTCAATTTCACCGATTCTGCCATTCAGAGCTTCAATTTCTTTGTCTTTCTTATCCTGAATAATTGCCCAATCTCCGTGGATTTTTTCATTACCGAATGAATAAGAAAGTCCAAGAGTCATAACAATCATTTGTCCTGATAAGTTTTCTGAGCTGTCGGCATAAGATCCATCCCAACTCAAATGTTGTCTGAAATTATTCAAAAGACTGATATCGCCTACAACAGAGAGAGAGTTTGAAATTCTGAACTGAGGAGAAAATCCAACGATTAATCCGCCATTAAGTTCGTCTTTGTCTAAAAGGTCTGAGTGCATTCTGGATATTTGAAGACCTCCATGCAATAACAAACCAAAACGTCCGACAGAATCTTCTAATCCAAACAATCTAACCGCATTGACAACACCTTGAAATCCTACTCTGTATTGGTAAGTTTCAAAGTCTAAACTTCCACTGCCTTTTTGATTGGTGAATTTATCATAATTTAAATCCATTTTTAAACCAAACTTTGGGCTTAACATATAGCGAGCAGCTGCTCCGAAAGAATTTACTTGAAATCCACCGAAAGATCTAGAAGGATCGCTTGAGTAATAACCGTCAGCATATGGTTTAATACCTTTGGCTTGTCCGGCATAAACATCTATAGTCCATCTGTTATAACTATCTCCTAAAGTACCGGTAGTATCAACTGCGACTTGTGCATTTGAAAAATTAAAGGAAAAAATAGCAGTTAAAAGTAGTAGAAAATTCTTCATATATGTTTATTTGCGATTATTAAAAATGTTAAAATCATTACAAATATAAATGTTTACAATTAATAATCAACTTTTTTACCTATTAATGGCAGAAGTGACTAGGTTTTAATTCTAAATTTAATCATAAATTAATATTGGCTGTGTCTTTGAAATCGATTTCGGTTAATGATTTGCCAATTTTTGGAAGTGCTCTGACTGAAATGGTTAATTTTGTTTTGCTAATAAAAACAGATTAATATGAGATTTCATACCAGAAAATGGGTAAAACCGGAAGATTTAAATCCTAACAGCACTTTGTTTGGTGGAAGACTATTGGCTTGGATAGATGAAGAATTGGCTCTCTATTCCATTATTCAATTGGAAAATCCTAAAATTGTAACCAAACACATGTCTGAGATTAATTTCAGAAGTTCGGCTAAGCAAGGTGACATTATTGAAATAGGTATAGATGTTGTTAAATTCGGTGGTTCTTCATTGACTTTGACTTGTCAAGTAAGAAACATGATGACACGTGAAATCATTATCACTATTGACTCTATTACTATGGTAAGTCTTGGCTCGGATGGGAAACCAAAACCACACGGAAAAACGCAAATCGAATATATTCAGGACAGATTGACCGGTTATTGATCTACAAAATCACTTTTACCGGAAGGCATTTCATAAATTTCTAAGTCGAAATAGGGAATAGAAGCAAAAATATGATCGAAAATATCGGACATAATGTATTCGTAATTCTCAAACCGCTTATCATTCGAAAAAGTATAAATTTCCAATGGAATTCCCTGCGGCGTTGGTTGCAACTGTCGACAAAGCAATATCATATCTTTATTCAAACCCGGATATTGGCTTAAATACTGGGTAATGTATTTTCGGAACAACCCAAAATTAGTCATATTCCTTCCGTTAATAAGCAGTGATTTATCAATATTGTGCATTTGATTAAACTTCTCAATTTCATTTTGACGGTGTTCAATATAATTGGTTACCAATTGGATTTTCTTCAACTCTCTTAATTCTTTTTCGTTTAAAAAACGAATGCTGTTGGCCTTAATTAAAATGTGTCTTTTGATTCTTCTACCATTCGAATCCAGCATACCGCGCCAGTTTCTGAAGGAATCTGAAATCATGCTGTAAGTTGGAATAGTAGTGGTAGTATTGTCAAAATTTCGAACTTTTACGGTCGCCAAATTTATTTCGATTACGTCTCCATCGGCACCAAATTTGTCAAATGTAATCCAATCACCAATGCGAACCATATCATTTAAGGAAACCTGAACACTGGCTACAAATCCCAAAATGGTATCTCTGAATATCAAAATGATAATAGCAGAAATAGCTCCGAATGTTCCCAACATTGCACCGGTACTGATTTCAAATATTTTGGAAATAATCATGATAAAACCAAAAACCCACAACACTATCATGATAACCTGAATGTAACTATCAATAGGCTTATCACTGTAAGACGGGTTTGATTTTAAATGATCACGAAAAGCATTAAGAATGGTTTTGATAATCCACAAAGTCAGCAATACGATATAAATACCAACGAGTTTTCCGAAAATGCCTTCCCAATAAACAAAGTTTTCTAAAATAATTGGAACTGATTTGTAGATAAACAATAGCGGAATCAAATGGGCAATGTATTTAGCAGTCTTATTGGAGACCAATAAATCATCGAATCTGGTTTTGGTCCTTCTGGCAATGATTATCATACTTCTTACCAATACATATCGGAATACCCGATAGATTGCATAAACAATTATCATTAGCACCACGATGTTTATCGCCAAACTCAAATAGGAAGATAGTGTTTCGCCAAAATCCCATTTTTTGAACAGCGGATAACTCCAACCAAATATTTTATCGACGATTTTATGCATTCTTCACATATTTTCTTTCTACATAAAAAGTAGCAAACGGAAATAATGACGCCAATTGAACTATCGCAAGTTCTTTTAAACTCCATTTTTGACTTTTAAAAATAGCAAATGCCAATACCACATAACCAATAAACAAAACACCATGCGCCATTCCTATTGGGAATAATAATGTTTTATACAAATCCAAATTGGAAGGTTTGATTACTAACATATTAAAAAATAAAACTAAATAGGATATTCCTTCAGCAATGGCAGTGAACTTGAAAAGTTTGGTCATGTTTTTTTTATTTAAACGCAAAATTAAGTAATAACATCAATAAAGAACCAAAAAGCGTTTACTTTTGTTAGTATAAAAATGAGATGAGTAAAAGAGATTTGAAGAAATACCTGAATGAACTTTCCAAAGCGCAATTGGAAGAGCAAATTATAGAACTGTACGACAAATTCAGTGATGTAAAAGTTTATTACGATTTTGCCTTTAATCCCAATGAAGACAAATTGGTTCGTGAAGCTAAGTTTAAAATCTCTAACGAATATTTTCCGGTAAAGGGAAAGAAATCTAAAATGCGTCGTTCTGTTGCCCAAAAATTCATCAAACACTTCATATCACTGGGCGTTGATTCCTTTATCATTGCCGATATCATGCTTTACAATATTGAAATTGCGCAGACTTTTTCTGCTGAAAAGGTAGTTAAACAAGAATTATTTTTCAAAAGCATGCTGACTTCTTACCAGCAAGCAGTTAGCTTTATGATAGAAAAGGGAATTCTGCATGACTTTAAAAATAGAGTAGTGGCAGTCAAAGATGAAAGTGCTGCTCAAAACTGGTTCAATCAGTACGAGTTTATGGCCGTTGTAGAAAGACTCGAATATTAATTTTTTGTTATTTGGAAATTAAATTGTGTGAGAACTCTTTTTTAGGTGTACTTTTGCAAAATTGTACAAATCACCATGTCTCATAAAGATTTTAACGCCGAAATTGAAGAGAAAAAGGAACTTTACGGTTACCAAAAGGGCGATATTGACAAAATTTTTGAACGATTAGATAATGGTCCGGAAAACCATCATTTGTTGTACCAATTGCCAACCGGCGGTGGAAAAACCGTAATTTTCTCCGAAATTGTTCGCCGTTATTTATCCCAACACGATAAGAAAGTGGTTGTTTTAACACACCGAATTGAGCTTTGCAAGCAAACTTCCAAAATGCTTAAAGGCTTTGATGTCAAAAACAAAATCATCAACAGTAATATCAAAGAATTGCCCGATCAAGATGAATATTCTTGTTTTGTAGCGATGGTGGAAACGTTGAAAAATCGTTTAAACGATGAGAAACTGATGATTGATAATGTAGGTTTGGTGATTATTGACGAAGCGCATTATAATTCGTTTCGGAAACTGCTCAGCCAATTTAAAAAATCTTTCATTTTAGGGGTTACTGCAACGCCTTTGAGTTCTAATATTAAGTTGCCAATGCATCACAATTATGATGAATTGATTGTAGGCGACACCATTCAATCGCTTATAGACAAAGGCTTTTTGGCGAAAGCTACGACTTACAGTTACGATGTTGGACTGACTTCGCTTAAAGTGGGAATCAACGGTGATTATACCGTAAAATCTTCCGACGATTTGTATATGAATATGATCATGCAAGAAAAATTATTGCATGCTTATACGGAGAAATCATTGGGCAAAAAAACGTTGATTTTCAATAATGGTATCAATACTTCGTTGTATGTGTACGATACTTTTAAAGAAGCCGGTTATCCAATAAAACACTTAGACAATACAACGTCAGCTGAAGATAGAAAAGATATTTTACAATGGTTCAAAAAGACTCCGGACGCCATTTTAACTTCGGTTGGCATCTTAACCACAGGATTTGACGAACCAACAGTGGAAAGCATAATTTTAAATCGAGCTACGAAATCATTGACTTTATATTTTCAAATGATTGGTCGTGGTTCGCGTAAATTGCCACACAAAGATAATTTTACCGTTATCGACTTAGGAAACAATGCTTTGCGATTTGGTTTGTGGAATGATCCAGTTGATTGGCAGCATATATTTAAATCTCCGGAATATTACTTGGAAAGTCTGCGTGATGATGCCGAAATTGAATACGGTTTCAAATATACCATGCCGGAAGTAACGCGTAAATTGTTTGCCAAAACTTCTAACATTGATATGGATATTGAAGAAGAATTTAAAAAGAATGCGGCTTTAAATTTGCGTTCTAAAGAAGTCCTTGAAAAATCGATTAACCAACATGCTTTAATGTGTGTTGAAAATACTTCAGATTTGAATGCGGCACGAATGTTGTCTAAAATTTTAGGCGATGATATTGAAAGTCGCGTCAGACGATTTGTAAATTGCTTAGGAAAAACGAGTAAGAATTACCGCGAATGGTTAATTGAAGATTATAAAACCAAATTAACTTTAGCAATAGGAAAAAAGTTTCGTGAATTAAATTTATAATACGATAGTTTAAGTAAGGTAAATTAGATTGTTATTTTACAGATATTTACAAATGATAATTAAAACACAAAAACGCATACTTTTAAAACTATAATTTATATTATGTAAAATAGAATTTTTAAAACATACAACACTATTGCTTTCTTTAGTTTTGAAATGTTTTTTAACAATCACTCTCTAACTTGCCTAAACCTTTACTATTTTTGTGCAGTCAAATCAATCTGATTAAATTCAATTAATGCTATGAGTAATTCAATTGCTGAAAATATTGCCAACTTTTTAAAAGAATATCCGCCTTTTAATTATTTGAGTTATGATGAACTGACTCAAGTTGTAACCAATATTGGCGTTGTCAACTTGGACAAGCACAAAGTTTTATTCAAAATTGATGATAAATTACATGATAGTTTTTATGTTGTAGCTTCCGGAGTAATTAATCTTTCTGTGATTGCCGATTCTGAAGAAACTTTATTAAACAAATGTTATCCCGGAGATGTTTTTGGTCTGCGTCCTTTTTTTGCTAAAAACAATTATATGATGACCGCCAAATCACGTGAAGACAGCATTGTTTATGCTGTTCCTATTAGTGCCTTCAAACCTTTTGTGGCACAAAACCCTCAAGTTTTGGACTTTTTATTAGAAAGTTTTGCCACCAATACGCGTAATCCATTTGACAAAGAAAATCGCGGAAAGCTTATCACTGACAACGTTTACACTGAAAATCAAACCAACGAAATACAATATTTTCAGTCATTGGCCTATAATAAAACGCCTCTGAAAATTGCCGGAAATGCAGCTGTGAAAGATGCTGCCCAATTGATGACCGAAAATTTAATCGACAGCGCTATCATTATTGAACAAAATTGCCCTATTGGAATTGTTACTGATACTGATTTCAGAACCAAAATTGCCAATGGACGCTTCCCTATTTCAACGACTGTAGACAAAATTATGTCGTCGCCAGTAATTACAGTACCTGAAAATGTCTCTGTTGCTGAAGCCCAATTGTTATTATTGAAATACAATGTCAGTCATTTGTGTGTCACTAATGATGGTTCTGATAAATCTGAAGTAAAAGGTATTATTTCTGAACACGACTTAATTGTTGCGCAAGCTAATAATCCTGGCGTTTTAATTAAGGAAATTAAACGTTCCCTATCGCCTAAAGAATTGAAATTGGTCCGTGAAAAACTAACCGATTTGATTCAATCCTCAATCGCTAAAAATATTCCGCTTCCTCATATTTATAATATTACTGGCGAAATTATCACCGCAATTATAAAACGTTCAGTAGAATTGGCAATTCTTGACTTAGGTTCTCCTCCATCGCGATTTGCTTGGTTGAGTATTGGAAGTCAAGGGCGAAAAGAACAACTTTTGTTAACCGACCAAGACAGTATTCTGATTTTTGAAGATGTAGCACCGGAAAAATACCGTGATGTTAAAGATTATTTCTTGAAATTGTCCAAAAGAACTACAACCATTTTGGAAAAAGTAGGTTACCAATTTTGTCCAAATGGCCATATGGCGAGCAATATGCTTTGGTGTAAATCATTGAGCGACTGGATGAAACAGTACAATAATTGGATGAAAACACCGGGAGAAACTTCCAATGATATCAGTAGTATCTTTTTTGATTTTGAAATTGCTTTTGGTGAAGGAAAAATTGAAGATACTATTGCCGATTTGATCTTTAGCAATACTAAAAATAATGCGCTGTTCTTTGATTATCTTGGCAATGATGCACTTCGCAAAAATCCACCGCTTAACTTTTTCAAAAAATTTAATTTGGAAGAAGAAGGTGAAAACAAAGGTAAATTTGATATCAAAAATAGAGCTATCATGCCATTAGTTGATGGTGCTCGACTTTTTGCCATCAGCATGAATTTAAGAGGAATCAACAATACTTATTCACGTTTCAAACAATTGGCTTTAATTGATCCTAAATTCTCTGAAATCTATTTGAATTGTGCCGATGCTTTCTTGATATTGTCTAAATTTAGAACTTTAGAAGGCTTAAAAAATGACAATTCCGGAGATTTTATCAATATTGAAGAACTTACCAAAGTTGATAAAGAAAAATTAAAAAATGCCTTAGCTCCAATGAGAGAATTAGAAGAACTGATCAAGGATAAATTTCAATTAACACAATTCTCCTAATATGCTGGGTTGGATTAAAAATATCAATAAAGAATACCCCGACTTTTGGAAAACCTACTTGTCAAAGTTTGAAACCAAAACCAATAGGTACGTAATTCTAAACACTGAAACCACCGGTTTAAATCCGAAGAAAGATGTAATTCTGTCTTTTGGCGCTATCGCTGTGATAAATGATGTGATTAAAATCGGAGACAATTTTGAAGTAGTAATTTTACAATACAAATACTTACATGATAATGGCTTGTCCAATGAATTTTTAATCGAAAGTAAGTTGCCTAAACTTTCCGAATATAACGCCATTCAAGCATTAGTAGAATATATTGAAAATGCGGTTTTAGTGGGGCACCGAATACACTTTGATATCGAACTGATTAATGAAGCGCTCGAGAAAATGGAATGCGGCAAATTGAAAAATGAAGCCTTAGATATTGAAATCATGCATCAAAAATTAATGGATATCACTAATAAATCCTTTTCTATAGAGGATTTAGTTAAACACTACAAACTTCCTGTAAATGAGCGAAATTCAGCTTCTGATGATGCTTATTCAATTGCTTTATTGTTTTTAAAATTGAAAACAAGATTAGGTTTTAAATAACTAAAAAGCCCGTTTGGGGAAACGGGCTTTAGCGATCTGTCAAAATCAAACAAAACAATAATCAAACTATTTTTTTATTAACATATTAGTGTAATATTTTCTTCCGGTATCCGGATTTGTTGTAACTGA
>NZ_DLGY01000009.1:0-195586 GCF_002482945.1 Flavobacterium sp. UBA7682 | reverse complement strand
CTACATGATGGCGAAAGATTCGGTAAAGAAACGTTTGAGCGCGGAAGGCGAAGGCATGAGTTTCACGGAGTTTACGTACCAATTGATTCAAGGGTACGATTTTCATCATTTGTATAAAACATATAATTGTTTGTTGCAAATGGGCGGAAGCGACCAATGGGGAAATATTACTACGGGAACGGAATTAGTGCGAAGAATGAATGGAGAAGGTGCAAAAGCTTATGCGATGACTTGTCCGTTAATTACGAAAGCCGACGGTTCTAAATTCGGGAAATCCGAAGGCGGCAATGTTTGGTTGACTGCGGATAAGACTTCGGTTTACAAGTTTTACCAGTTTTGGGTGAATACGACCGATGTTGATGCCGAGAAATACATTAAGATTTTTACGTTTTTAGATGCAGCGACTATTGATGCTTTGATTGTTGAACACCAAACGGCACCGCATTTGCGTGTGTTGCAGAAACGTTTGGCAGAAGAAGTGACGACTTTAGTTCACGGTGCAGTTGAGTTGGAGAAAGCGGTTTTTGCTTCGGGCGCATTTTTTAGTCCGACCATGGATGATTTGAAACAATTGGACACTAAGACTTTCTTAGAAGTTTTTGAAGGCGTTCCGCAAGCGGAAGTTGAAAAAGCAGCATTACAAAACGGATTAGATATGATTGCAGCGCTTTCGGCTAAGACCGGTTTCTTGGCTTCGAATAGTGATGCACGTCGAGAGTTGCAACAAAATTCGATTTCGTTGAACAAAGAAAAAGTAGCGGCCGATTATTTAGTAACTGAAAAGGATTTGATTAACAACCAGTTTTTGATGTTGCAGAAAGGGAAGAAGAATTACTATTTAATCAAAGTGATATAACATAAAAAGGAATCGAATAGGTTCCTTTTTTTATTCGCCTAAGTCGATTGCTATTTTATTGGAAGTAAACCAGCCTTTGGTTAGGGTTTTGTCATGTAGCACTTCTTTTTTTTCTTCTTCAGTGAAATTTTGTAGCAGTTCTTCAGCCATTAAGTTGATGTGGAGCTCGAGATAGTGCTTTTCTTTTTCTTCTATATAGTATTCGATAACATCATTTTTATGGTATCGGGTTTTGTCCCAAACCAGAATCGCTTTAAAATTTTTCGTTTCTTTTGGTTCCAATTTTTGAATGTTTTCTAAAAAGCTTTCTTTTCTTATTTGGGATAATTGTTCGGGTGTTCGGCTTTTTATATAATTCATCAAAGAATCTCTGTACGTATTGTAAGCTGCTTCGTCTTTGAAGTGGCGGGTTTTTCCTTTTCCGGTAAAGATTCCGTTGACTTCTATTGACGCTTCGTTTTCATAAACTTTATAATAGGGATTTGGGCGCAATGAGCCACCGCCAATTGAGATTGCATTAGTGGCGTCTAAAACAAAAGAAATGGGTTTGTCAGTAAGATTGGTGATGTGATATTGCAGAGTAAATTCTCTGCTGCCGTCATCAGTATTGTAAGTTTGAATCGAATCAATTTTTAACTCAATGGGTTTGGATTGAGAAAAACCAGTAATCGAAAAAAGGAGAAGGACTAAATATCTCAAGGTTGTATTTTTTATAGAAACGCAGAAAAACGAATTTTATTATAGCACCATCAAATTGCAACCGCGAATATCTGAATTGTCAAAGCGACCCAGTATTTCAAAAGAATTGTTGGTGTATTTTTTTCCTAAATCTTGCGTAGCGATAAAGGAACACGAATTGATATTCGCCAAGTCAATTACGTTTACACCGCCGGTTTTTCCGAAATCGACGTAAGTCAAAGCGTCTTCAGTGTCACGAACAAGGATTTGCGTCCAAGCCGGACACTCGAAAATACCATTGCCTAAAGAATACGCTTGCGATAACAATTCAGTCATGCCATATTCAGAATGGATACTCGAAACCCCAAAACCTAGGCACAAGATTTCATGCAATTCTTCGCGGATGATTTCTTTGCGTTTGCCTTTCATGCCACCGGTTTCCATGATGATGGTGTTTTTTAATTGAAAATTTTGTTTCTCAATCAAATCCAATAAAGCATAAGTGACACCAATCAAGATTACATTCTGACCTGAGTTATCCAATTCAATCAATTTCGAAATCAATTCGTCGTAATTGTTCAGGTAAAAACCGCTGTGCTCATTGTTAGACAATTCGATTAAATCTTTCACCATGTAAATCAAAGACGAACCACTGCGCTCCAAATAGGATGGAAGCAAGGCCAAAACGGCGTAGTCTTCGATGTTGCCATAAAATTCGGAGAAAGCCAAGCGGTAACTTTGTTCGTAAAGTGAAACATCAGTAACTAAGTGTTTGCTGGTAATCATTCCGGTGGTTCCGCTGCTAGTGAATGTTTCTTGAATGGCATCAGTATTAGAAACGACAGTATGACTTTTAAAAAACTGGATCGGGAGAAACGGAATTTGTTGTAATGATTTTACTTTTTTAACATCGGTATTTAAAAAATCACAGAATTCACGATAGACTTTGTTGTTCTCGTATTGGTAACGAAAAACTTTTAGCGCTATTTTTTCAAATTGCTTTTGAGAAGAAATGGTGAATAGGTCTTGTGAATCAATCAAGGGATGAATTTTTTACTTCGTACAGTTCGACCTAAAGGTCTCGAGTGGCAAAAGTAATAAAAATAAAAAAGCCCTCTTTTTAAGTAGAGGGCTTTTTGGTATAGAGTTTAGAAATTAGTTGATGACTAATTTTCTCGCAGTTGTTTTACCTTCTTCAGTAATTTTAACCACATAAACACCGTCTCTAAGGTTGCTTACGTTGATGGCATTGTCAGAAGTGGTTGTGTTTAAAACTTGTTTGCCTAAGATGTCGTAAACAATAACTGTTTTTTCTCCATTAACCGCAGTTTCGATAAACAAAGTTCCGTTAGAAACCGGGTTTGGATATACTTTTAAGCCAGTGATTTCGTTTTGTTGTGTTCCTAAAGTAAAGTTAGGTGTTACCTCAATTCTTAATTCGTCAGCAATGATGTTTGGGGTGTTGTTTGCATTTTCTTGTCTGAACATGAATCCACCTAAATTAGCGAATGCAGTTGCAGGCGTAACACTAATTGTTGGAGCCGCACTTCCGCCAACTGTAGGATTGATGAATAACGATAAAGTGTTTCCTGTGAAATTATAACTCAACACAACATATTGAATGTCGCCGGCATTATATAAAGTCGGATCCCAAGCAGTTGGACTTCCAGCAGTTCCTAAGCCATATTGGTATTTATTTGCATTTTTTCTTATCCAAAGTCTGGCATTAGTTGTAGCGCCAGCGTTATCTGTAAACAAAGCAAAATAAGTGTTGGCTAGATCGTTCGTAACATTGGTTAAATCACTTGCAGTCATTATAAATGAAGCATATACAAAACCGCTGTTTGTACTGGTAAATAATGTTCTTGATTCTCCACCGGTACCTACAAAAGTGATTGAATTTCCAGAAGCCGTAATTCCCGGATAAGCCAAACTTCCTGCTGCGATAGTAATATTATCACCAGTGTTTACCAATGTCCACTTTTGCTCAGCGTTTAACGAACCACCAACAGTGTATGGGAATGATTCAAGATAAGGTAAAGGATTAACCGGTTTGCATTCAGGAGAAGTAATAATTGATTGGTATGGACAAGTGCCATTTGTAATACTTAAAGTTAGGGCTGTGTTTTCTGCAACGCCTGAAACAATAATATCGCCTTCTGCGACACTACCGGGATTGTCACCGCTTACAGTACCAGAAGATGGAGTGATAGTATAACTTCCTGAACCGCCACCTGTATAATGAATAGTTGCTGTGTAAGTGTCTAAACCTAAAGTTGAAGCATCACACACAGTGGTTGGGATTCCCAATACTAAAGTACACGAAGGGTCAAAGCTTGATAGACTTATGTCGTCAATTCTGATTTGTGCACCTACTAAGTTGGGTTGCGTAAATCGTAAACTTAAAGTGCTTGAAGAAGGAATAACGCCACCGCCGATAGTGATTAAATTCCAGCTTGCATTGGCGTTAGGGGTATAAGTCAATGAAGTCCAAGTAGTTCCATTGGTGCTATATTCAACAATCAAGACTGCATTTGCAGGAGTTGTATTATAGTTGGCTTGATAAGCAAATTTCAATTGTAAGTTCGCAGCAATGTAAGTCGAAGTATCTAAACCGTCAATTTGAAAATACTCATTAGCATCTGTTGTATCTGATAAAAAAACATTTACACTTCCCGAAGCGCCAACATATCCGGTTGAAGGGGTAGACGTTCTCATGTCGCCTGTACCTGAATAGACAATTGGGGATGGGTTTTGAAATCCTGTATAGGCAGTAATAACAGGGTTTCCGCTTGCTGTTGTTCCCATGTTTTCAGAATAAAACGTCTGTCCAAAAGAAACAGAAGTCATTGCTAAAAGCAATAAAGAGTAGATTTTTCTCATTTTAAATTTATTTATCTTACAAAGATAATGACAATATTAAAAACAAGAACGATAAGTTTGGTTGTTATAACAAGGATTGAGGAATATTTTTAAAATATTTTGTTTAAGATTATTTAAAATCAAAAAGCCCTAACTTTCGTCAGGGCTTTTTTTATAGATATTACTAAATTAGTTTACCACTAATTTTCTTGTAGCCGTTTTACCTTCTTCAGTAATTTTAACCACATAAACACCACCTCTAAGGTTACTTACGTTAATAGCATTATCTGAAGTGGTAGTATTTAAAACTTGTTTTCCTAAGATGTCATAAACAGTAACTGTTTTTTCAGCATTAGCAGCAGTTTCGATAAACAAAGTTCCGTTAGAAACCGGGTTTGGATATACTTTTAAGTCGTTGATTTCGAAACCATTATTTGACAAAGTCAAGTCGGATAAACTTCTTGCAACAACTTGTACAGCAGTGTTAAATTCAGCCACTAAAACAGCCATGTTGTTTGGTCCTGAAGGAACCACTTGACCGATGTAATTGGCTTCTGCAAAAAGAGTTCTAAAAGCCACATCGCCACTACCATCGTTTAAGTTGAAATTTGCATTGCTTGTAAATGGTAAAGTTCCGTCTGCTGTCGTGAAAGAAGCATTGCTTAATTGAACTAATTCACTTTCGTAAGTTTCAACATTAGCAAGAAGATCAGCGATAGTTACTGTTTGTGGAGTAACAACATTACCTGAAGAAGCAAGCGTTGCATTAACCGTTGGCAATAATTGTAAAACACCACTAAATAAAGAAGTTTGTCCTTTTAAACCAGAGATTGCATCACCTGCTACCATTGGAGTAGCGATGATGGCTGTGTTATCATCAACTAAAACAGCGGCAGAAGAATCTTGAATGTATTTTTGATTTCTTGTCGTTCTGGCATAAGTAATAACAGGATTGCTGTTTACTTGGTAATATCTACCAGCACCGTTAGCAATAGCATCAGCTCTTAAAGCAGCTAAATCAGCAACAACGCTGTATGCAGCAACCGTAAAAGTTGTGGTAGCATTTACTGCAGGAACAATAGGATTGTGTGCATTGTCAACTAATTGCATATATACTACATATGTTCCGGGAGTAGTTGGTAAAACAATAGGAGTAGTGTCATATTTCATGATAACAGAACCACTATTAATAGTATAATGAATGTGTCCGTTACCGGTTCCATTTGCTACAGTGAAATTATTTACGGTAACATTAATATTAACGCTTGTAGTCTCAGGAGATAGAATAGTGTTATTTGCCGGAGAAGAAATGATCAAACTAGGGCTCGTTGAACAACCCACATGCGCTCCTAATTGACCTAGTTCAGCATCAATTCCATACACAGTCCATTCTGAAGTAGCGTCATCAGTTCCGAATGATGCTAAATTTGTTGCATTTGGTGAACAAACTGTCAATTTTCTTATTAAAGTATGATCAAGAGTTCCACTTGCTGTTGCACCAACAGCCCAAGCAGTACCCGGATCTACTCCAACCTGACCAATAACATCCAATATGCTTCCAAGTTTTTTAAGAACAATGGCATCATCACCATTAAAATTACAAGTAGAAGAAGTAATATCTGCAGCGGCAACAATAGCAGCATTAGCAGCAGAACCATTTCTTAAAACATAAACATCTCCAGCGGCAATGATAGTTCCGGCTGTAAATATTTGAGTATTAGTAGCGGCAACAGCGCCATTAGCATACAATTCAATAGAGTAGTCTGCCAAATCAACCGGAGCACCAGTTCCGTTATAAATTTCAAGAAATTTGTTATTGCTCGAACCTTCACCATATTTACTAAAATAAAGGTCAGTAGCTTGTCCAAAGGACACAGAAGTCATTACCAAAAGTAATAAAGAGTAGATTTTTTTCATTTTTTTAAATTTAATTAGCCTACAAATATAATGACAATATTTGTTAGCCGAAAAAAAGAATGTAAAAAAATGATTAAATAAAAGTTAAAACTACTAAGAATAACTATCTGACAATTAGTTTTCTAGTGGTAGTGGTTTCTCCTTCTGTAATTTTAATGATATAAACGCCGGGAGGAATAGAAGTAATGTTCAATTCTTTAGAAGAAATGGTAGTTTGGAGTACCTTTTTACCCAAAACATCAAAGATAAGAATCTCTTTATCCAAAGAAGTTTTTGAAGTGATGTAAATTTTTCCGTTACTAACAGGGTTAGGATAGAAACCAAGCGTTTCTCCTTGTTGCTTTCCGTCTTGTGCCATTGACACTAACGTAAACAATAAGAAAAAGCAAGTAGTTAAAAAGTAGTTTCTTTTCATGACACTAATTTGGTTATTACAAAGATATAAAATATATTTCAAATATTGTACCAAAAAAAATCCCTCAATCACAATTAATTGAGGGATTAAATTTATTTGTATGGTTTTTTTATGGCGCTAAGTTAGTTCCGTTTACAGTTGCCCATACTCCTGTTGAAATATTTGCTCCTGTTGCACTAGCACTTGTTGTGTATTGTCCGGTTGGGAAAGTAACACTCAAGGCTCCGGCTCCTAAGTACTGAGAAGTTCCATCATTGATTTTTACAGTAGTCAACTTTATTTTGTTTGCGTTAACTTGGTCTGTATTGGTTGCAGCATCTTGAATTCTAACAGCTGTCGAATTGGCAGTAGTATATCCTGAAATTACAACATTAGTAAAATCACCATTTCCTTGTTTTTTGAATTGGATAGCATCATATTCCGCTGCTGAAGAACCACCTTCTGTAACTGTTCCGGCTGCTCTTACTAATGTAATGTTTGAAATTACCGGCCAATAAGCGTTGTTGTTATTTGAAGCTTCGATTTCCATTCCGAAATTACCTGTTCCCACTTGGTATGCATACCAGTTAGAATTGTTTTGACCTTTCCATCCATCTTGCCAGTCAAATGAATCATCATAATTTCCATAAGAAATTATATTGGTAGCGCTCACAGTTCCACCGTAAAACTCATAACCGTCATCAGCTCCTTTGTATGAAACTAAATGGTCTAAAACTGTTCCTGATCCAACTGAATAGAATGAAAATCCGTTCATTTCACTTGTTCCGTCAGTAATTTTTTTACCAGCATATTCCACTCTTACATAACGCAAAGTTCCACCATTATGAGTAGCATTTGTTCCACCATAAGATAGATTTAATCCATCTTCAGAAGTTTTTGTAGTTACACCACCAGCACCATTAATTGGAGCATCACCATACATGATGATACCGCCCCAAGAGCCTGGTGTTGCAGAAGGCTCTGTCAATACAATCGGTTGAGCAGCCGTTCCGTTCATAATTAATTTTCCGCCATTTTTTACAACGATAGCATCAACACCATTAGCAGCATTAGCAGTGATTGTTGAACCTGCATCAAAAGTTACTGTAACACCATTTTCTATAGTTACAATTCCATTTAAAGTATAATTTCCAAAAGCATATGTTTTGTTTGTAGTGATTGATCCGGTTAATTCTCCTTCTACCGGTTGAATTGTTCCTTCATCATCATCAGATGAACAGCCAACAAATAATGTTGATAAAATTGTAAGACTTAAAAATAAATTTTTCATTTTAAATTGTGTTTTAAATTGTTTCGACAAAACTAACTCAGGTGTGTTTTTTAAATGTTTGGTTATCATTATTTAAAGGTTATCGCTAAATTATTTAATTGTAAAACCAATGTTTCCTTATCATAAACAAAAAAGAACTCCGAAGAGTTCTTTTACTTTTTAGAATGTATAAGATAAACTGGTTGAGAATCCTATACCTCTTTTGTAACTTTCTAACAGAAGTGAAGATTCGTCGATACTAATTTCGCTCTTGTCTCCCAATTCTCTTTTATAAGTAGGATTCAAAATATTGTCTATCGAAAATTTGATATCCCATTTTTTATTGATAGTACTTCCCCATACAAAATCCAGTTTGTGAAAAGGTTTTTCATAGATATGGTCATTACCGGCAACACCAACAGCATAGATTCTTTCGCCATAAACATTATATACCAATGAAGTCGTGTTTTTCCACTTTGGATTTAAAAGGAATTCATATTTTAAATCGGAATTGATTAACCAACTTGAAGCTCCTTGTAATTTTCTCTTTTCAAAAGTGTCAAAATAGCCATCACGGTTTTTGTCAACTGTCGCTTCCGTAATCATGAAAGAAGTGTTGGTTCCAAAGGAAAAACCTTCAAGATTTTTATTTAAACGACTCAATTGAACAAGGAATTCGAACTCGGCACCGAAAAGTGTGGCACTTTTATTATTGAAATAAGTTATGGTTTGTCCGCTTCCGGTAGCACTTGCTTGAACCGTTCTTTCTATTGGATTGTCAATGTATTTGGTAAATAAAGTGGCAGCAAATAATTCGTTTTTGGTTGGAAACAATTCAAATTTTACGTCAATATTGTAATTTTCACTGTTTTCAATATTTGAGTTACCTCTTTCAGTTGTTCCGTCAGCGTTGATTAAGTTGATATCTAAACTTTCAAAAAGTACCGGTTTTGTATACGTTTTGGAAGCTGCGAAACGAAGATTGCTATTGTCATTAACAGCATACTTAACATTGATAGAAGGTAAGATGTACAGATTTTCGTTGGTTTTCTTTCTGTAAGGATTACTAATTGGGTCCACAATCGATTTGAATTTGTACTCACGGATTGTATTCTCTGCCCGAAGTCCTATGTTAAATTCCAGTTTTTCAGAAAAATTATATAGAAATTTAGTGTACAAAGCATCGGCTCTTTGCATTACTTTAGTTTTCCATTCGGCAGAAGATTGTTCCGTAAACGAAAGAAAGTTGCTGGCAATATCATCTTGAATCGCTTGGTCAATATCATTCACTACTACGTTGTATGGTGTAGCACCTGAGTTTGGCACACCAAAAGTAAATCTGAATTTTGACACCATGTATTCCGCAAAACCATTATATCCGAAAGAGAATTTGTGTTTTTTGTCTTCGCTTTTGCCAAATTTATAGTTGTATTCTAAATTACCTGACATATGGTAATTGTTGTCAATATTGAAAAACTGACGCAATAAGTTGTTACTACCGTATTGAGTGTTGATTTCAGTTTCGCTGATTTTAGTTCCGGTGATGAATTTTCGGTCCGGTTGACTGTATTTGGTTCTGGTAAAAGACAAACCACCTCTTACCGAATGCTTATCATCACTTGTAATTTTGTAGTTTCCAAAAAATTGATTGGTAAAATAATCCGATTGCTCATATTGGTTTAATCGAATAAATTCGTTTGGATTGTCTACTGCTGTTCTGGTATAACCTACTTGGTCTTGTACAATATTTTCGGTTGATTTCAAATATAAGGTATTGTATAATAGCTTTATGCGGTCTGTTTTGTACTGTAAACCAACTAATACTGAAGATTGCGTTTGAAATTTATACTCTTCTTTCACCAAATTATTGTCGTAAATACCTTGACCTTGTGAAAAGGTTCTGTCAACTCCTTTTCGAACTTGATAGGTGTTGTCAAAATTAGTGGCGAATACATAGTTCAGTTTGTTCTTATTCTTCCCCAAATAAAATTTCCCTGAATGACTTACACCAAAACTAGTGTTTAAAGGTGATGTAGTTTTGTTAACATCCCAACTTGATTTATAGTCGTTGTCAATTCTTCCGTTAGGAATAGCGCCATATCCCGAAGGCAATTGACGTTCTTTTCCACCAAAACCAAAAAAACTTTTAGTATTGTCAGCATCCGTAGAAATTAAAAAATCACTTCCGTTGTTGTTAGTAGTATAACCAACACCGTAACTTATTTTGGTTTGACTTTCCTGAGTTTGACTCGTAATAACATCAATAGTTGCACCGGCGAAATCACCATAAATGTCAGGATTAAAAGTTTTATAAACATCCATATAACCCACAACATCTGTTGGAAATTGGTCTAGAGGAATTATTTTTTTAAATGGACTATTTGAAGGAACAGCCAATCCATTAAGTAATAAATTATTGTAACGGTCTTCCAATCCTCGGATAAACAAACCTTTCGATTCTACTTTTGTAATTCCGGAGATTTTAGTTAATCCTTCTTCTACTGTTGAAACTCCTTTTCTAGACATTTCCTGTGCGCCGATACTTTGTTTGATCTCCACCGCTTTTTTCTGTTCCAATAATAAGGCAGTTTCTTTTTCACGGCTAACTGTATTTTGAATTACCACATCTTGTAACTGATAACTTCCAGAGCCTAATGCTTTATTGATGGTAAGCGTTTCGCCAGCTTTAACTACAATTTGCTCTTCTATAGTTTCATATCCTACAAAGGTAAATTGAATGGTATAGGTTCCCGCTTCAATGGCGATTGTGTATTTTCCGGTTTCATCCGTAGTCACTCCAATTGCTGTACCTTTAATCATAACGTTAGCAAAAGGTAAAGGTTCGTTGTTTAAATCTTTATCTGTTAATGTACCGGTGATAGTTCCTTTGTTTTGGGCAAATCCGATAACATTGATAAGTAAAAAAGTAACAATAAATTTAAGTCTCATTTTGTCTTGTTTAATTTTGGTGCAAAGAAACCACCGCATTGTAAAGGTCATGTTACTTCATTATTACCATTTTGTTGGCTAGACATTACCAAATTGTTAACAGATTAAATTACGGTTAACTCAAGTTTCATTGTATGTAATCATTTTGTATTATCTTTACATTTACATCGACAAAAAACAATCGTGTCCGTATGAAAAAAAAAGACATCAAGATTTTATTAGTAGATGATGAGCAGGATATCCTAGAAATTGTGGGCTACAACCTTTCCCAAGAAGGATATCAAATTGTAACCGCTACCAATGGAAAAGAAGCCATTACAAAAGCTAAAAAAGAGTTACCACAGCTGATCATTATGGATGTAATGATGCCCGAAATGGATGGTATGGAAGCTTGTGAAAACATTCGCAAACTACCGGAATTAAGCAATGTAATTATCACTTTCTTAACCGCTCGAAGCGAAGATTATTCTCAAGTAGCGGGTTTTGATGCCGGTGCCGATGATTACATCACCAAACCGATCAAACCAAAATTATTGGTGAGTAAAGTAAAGGCTTTATTACGCCGATTGAAAAATGAGGAACAAAATTCAGAAACACTCAACGTTGGCGGCATTGAAATCAATCGCGAAGAATATAAAATAATCAAAGAAGGAAAAGAAATTGTACTTCCAAGAAAAGAGTTTGAATTGTTTTATCTTTTAGCTTCCAAACCCGGAAAAGTATTCAAACGCGAAGAAATTCTCGATAAAGTTTGGGGCAATGAAGTCATCGTTGGCGGAAGAACTATCGATGTTCACATCAGAAAGCTTCGCGAAAAAATTGGCGAAGAATTATTCAAAACCATCAAAGGTGTTGGCTATAAATTAGAAGTGTAAATGAAAGTAAATTTCAAGAAAACTTATCGTTTTGCTGTAGTTTCATCCTCTTATATTACAGTTTTTGCTACTGGTTTTCTTGGATTATTATTGTGGTTTTTTTTCCATAAATTTGATTGGCAAATCAGTTTAGTTTTTGCCTTTTGTATTTTTATTTTTTCATTCTTCGTAATCCAATACCGAGTTGAGCATTTTATCTATCGCAGAGTAAAAAAAATCTACGACGATGTTTCCCTTTTAGAATCCACTTCTTTTCGAAACCAACCTATTACGACCGACATGGCCACTTTAACCAAACAGGTAAAAAAGTTTGCCACCGATAAGAAAATGGAAATCGAAACCCTCAAAGTGCGTGAAGAATACCGTCGCGAGTTCTTAGGCAATGTTTCCCATGAATTAAAAACACCTTTGTTTACGGTTCAAGGATATCTTTCTACTTTGTTGGATGGCGCCATAAATGATAAAAACGTTCGCAAAAAATATCTGGAACGTGCAGAAAAAGGCGTAGAGAGACTAATTTATATCGTCGAAGATTTAGACATGATTTCCAAACTGGAAACCGGTGATTTGAATCTCGAATTGTCTAAGTTTAACATTGTCGAATTGATTCAAAGTGTTTTCGATTTATTGGAAATGAAAGCCGATAAAAAGAATATTATCTTGATGTTCGACCGAAAGTACAGTAAACCGATTAAAGTTTTTGCTGATCAGGAAAAAATCCAACAAGTATTGACCAATTTGGTGATGAATTCCATCAAATACGGTAAAGAAAACGGCACAACCGAAGTGACGATTGAAGATTTAGTCAACGATAAAATCATAGTGCGTTTTAGAGACAACGGCGAAGGCATCGAAAAACAATACATTCCGCGTTTGTTTGAACGCTTTTTTAGAGTGGATAAAAGCGGCGCGCGTAGCGAAGGCGGTTCCGGACTCGGATTGTCAATTGTCAAACATATAATTGAAGCGCACGGCGAAAAAATTTATGTGGAAAGCGAATTCGGGAAAGGTTCTGAATTTTCATTCACTCTTGAAAAGTATAAATAATTGCTTCCAATTTACGGCTTCATTCAGTTGAGGCAATCCTTTGTACAACCCTAGTTCCAGTAAATTTTCTATTCTGAAATCTTCTTGTTTGGCATACGGAGCAATACCGTTTCTTTTGAATCTTTTGGCTAAATATTCCTGCTCAAATTGTCCCGGTGTCGGAATAAAAAACGCTTTCTTTTCTAATTTCGCCAAATCCATTACAGTCGTATAGCCCGAACGACAAAGTACCATATCACTTTCATTAAAAGCAGTTTCAATTTCGGAGGAAGTCATGAAATTATAATAGGTGATATTTTTAATGACATCAACTTTCTGTTCGTTTTCGACTTTTCCTTTGATAAAAATAATCTTGCCGTAATAGTTTTGAAGTTCGAAAGTTAATTTGTCTTCCAACATTGTACGCTGAGGTTCCGGACCGGAAAGAATGACCATTAACTCGTATTTGGATTCCATTTCTTTTTTCTCCAAACGACTCAACGGGCCAAGATATTTTAATGATAAGTCACTGTTTTTCAAATGTCCTAATTTCCCGGTGAGATTAGGTTGCTCTTTCATATCCGGAATCCAACATTCAGTAAATTTACCAATGAAATATTGATGCAGTTTACTAGAAATCCAAGTGGTTTTTCCGGATAAAACATTGAGTTGGTGTGTTATGAAAATACTAGGCACTTTTTTACTGTAAACACCCAAACGATTGTCGGAAATAATCCCTTTTAAATCGTATTGCTTGACTAATGCTTTGACTAATTTCTTTTCTTCAAAAATAGCCTGAATCATTTTCGGACTGTTTTTAATCAGTTTCCATTTAAAATCTGCACCGTCTTTAGCATATTCAATTTCGTAGGAAGGCAGTTCCAATGATTCTAAATGAGGAAATTCTTTTTGTAAAATTTTCAAAGCAATACCATCCGAAGCAATAATAGGCGTAAAGCCATATTGTTCTAATGCACGAATAATCGGAATGCAACGAGTGGCGTGACCTAAACCCCAATTTAATGGCGCAACGAGTATATTTTTTGACATTATTTTTAATTATTTATTCAAAATGCTGATAAATTGTTCAGCCAATTTGTCTTCGTATTCAAAATGAGGTTCGTCTTCTAAAAACGAATCATTTGGGTTGTGTTTATACAATTTCCATTTTTTATTATTGTATTCCAAAGCGGTCAAATTTTCAATCCAATCGCCCGAATTCAGATAGGTTGTTTTTCCTTTTTCGTTTTCCACCGATGAAATCTTAGGTTCATGTATGTGTCCGCAAATTACATAATCATAATGATTTTCTATCGCCAATTCGGTACAAACATTTTCAAAATTTGTGATAAACTTCACTGCCGATTTAACGTTGTCCTTTATTTTTTTGGATAACGAATAAGGTTCTTTATTGAATTTAGCCAAAATCCAATTTAAAAAACGATTGATTAAAATCAGCATGTCATAACCCCAACCGCCAAGTTTTGCCAACCATTTAGCATGATTGATTGACGCATCAAAGACATCTCCATGGAAAAACCAAGCTTTTTTGCCATCTAAATCTAAAACCAATTTGTTGAGTAAACTCATGTTACCAAGATGCAAATCGGTAAATTTTCTCAAGAATTCATCATGGTTTCCGGTTAAATAATAGATTTTGGTGCCTTTGGAACTCAACGAAATAATTTTCTTAATCACCTTTAAATGTGAAGCCGGAAAGTAAGATTTTCTAAATTGCCAAATGTCAATAATGTCTCCGTTTAGAATCAATATTTTAGGTTTGACAGAAGATAAATAGGCCAATAATTCCTTGGCATGGCAGCCATAAGTTCCTAAGTGAACATCCGAAATAACAACAACTTCTACTTTTCTTTTTTTCAAAATAAATAAGTTTTTCAAAGAAAGGATTTTGCTGAAACAATTAGGTTACTTAAACATTATCAAAACTTTATTTGTACTGATTTTTATTTCCTTAATTTTACCAAAAAATTTAAAGTTTGTGGGCAGTAAGAATAAATTAAAACGATTTAAGGAAAACGAAACTTTTCAAAATGTTTTCCAACCAACGAGAGAAGAAGTAGTAGGCGGAGAATTTCCGTTAAAAGGGAAATGGAATAGTGATTTCTTCAAAAACGACAATCCTATCATCATCGAATTAGGTTGTGGCAAAGGCGAATATTCCGTTGGCTTAGCCGAAAAATATCCGAATAAAAACTTTGTCGGCATTGATATCAAAGGCGCGAGATTTTGGCGTGGCGCAAAAACAGCAGTGGATGAAGGAATGCACAATGTGGCTTTTGTTCGTACGCAAATCGAATTAATCGAAGATATTTTTGCCACGCATGAAGTGTCCGAAATTTGGATTACTTTCCCCGATCCGCAAATCAAATACAAACGCACCAAGCACCGAATGACCAACAGTGAGTTCTTGAAATTGTACCAAAGAATTTTAAAACCGGATGGCGTTGTAAATCTTAAAACCGACAGCGAATTTATGCACGGTTATACTCTTGGATTACTACACGGCGAAGGACATGAAGTTTTGTATGCCAACCATAATGTCTACAAAAACGAAGGCGCACCGGAAGAAGTTATCGGTATCCAAACGTTTTACGAAAAACAATATTTGGAAATCAACAAAGCAATTACGTATATTCGTTTCAAAATCAAATAGATGACCTTTATTTTGCCTCTTGTGTTGGGTTTTTGCATTTCGTTTTTAGCGGTTATACTTCCGGGTTTAATCAATATGACGGCGGCGAAAATCAGTTTGCAAGAGAGTAAAATAGAAGCCATTAGCTTTGCTGCCGGTGCTGGTACTGTAGTTTTTTTCCAAACTTTTATCGCTGTGATGTTTGCCCGATTCATCAGCAATCATGATGAAATTGTCGCTACTTTACAAGAAATCGGCATCTTCATTTTCTCCGGTTTGAGTATTTATTTTTTTTGGATAGCCAAAAAGCCTAAAAAGATAAAAGCCCATAAAACGGTCAAAGGAAAATCCAATCGTTTCTTTTTTGGGATGTTGTTGTCCATGTTAAACTTGCTTCCCATTCCGTTCTACGTTTTTGCCAGTATGGGTTTGGCCGCAGCAGGTTATTTTAGTTTTGATAAAATTCCGGTTTCTTCTTTTGTGATTGGAGTAGTTTTGGGCTCGTTTAGTGTTTTTTACCTCTATATCGTTGCCTTCAAAAAGATTGAAAAAAAGACCGAATTCTTGATGCAAAACATTAACATCGTCATTGGTTCTGTCACAACTTTTATGGCTGTAGTTACGTTGATCAAATTGCTGTATCATTAATCATGGAAGATAATTTTTTCGAAAGAGTCTACGCGATTGCACGCCAAATTCCGGAAGGGAAAGTCACTTCTTATGGCGCGATTGCCAGAGCATTAGGCACAGCACGTTCCGCTCGAATGGTTGGTTGGGCAATGAATGCTTGTCACGGTAGAGATGATGTTCCGGCACATAGGGTGGTGAATAGAATCGGAGTGCTTTCCGGAAAACACCATTTTGAAGGAACCAATTTAATGCAACAACTACTCGAAAACGAAGGGATTATAGTTGTTGATAATCAAATTGTAGATTTTGAGAAGCATTTTTGGCAACCTGAAATTAGTCAGCAGTAATCAGTAGCAGTAGGCAGTTTATGAAAAAACTTTTGTGCATATTCTTTGTTCTATTGTTTTCTTTTTGTTCAAAAAAGGAGCAAAGCCCATATCCGCAATTTTTAGTTTCTGAGCAAGACGATGTTATCCAAGTGAATACCAAAGAAATGTTAGGCGTTCGACCTAATATGTTTGGTTGGAATTTTACAAATGGCACAGATGATACAACCCACATTTATCAACCTTATGAAAAGGTAATCGATATAAAAAAAGAAAAAAGACCCATTTATGGTGGTTGGGCGTTGAATGAAAATTATATAAAGCTTCCATTTGCAAAAGATACAGTCATTCCGCGGATGGATTTAAAAGTTATAGTAGATACAACTTACACTATAAGTAGGAAAAGCATTCACTACAAAAACTATTATTATCCAAAATGGAATAAGTCTACTCTTTATTCTGAAGAATCAGAAGAAAAGCTTATGGCTTCCTATCGTACCAATATTAAAAAGTTGGAAGATAATTTTGTTGAATGTTACCCTGTGTTGATTTACAATAATTCAAGAAACAATGCGGTGACAGGGACATTCATGATTCAGGAAGCGAAAGACAGTGACGGAAAATGGAAACCTATTGAATTTATAAAAAGATTAGGTATTGCTAGTTGTATTCCAAGCCCAAGTCCGTTATTGTTTTCCAAAAAATATATGGGAAGTTCAATCATAAAATATCACGGGGATTTTAAAACCAAATTGAGAGTCAAATTCGCGAACAAAAAGAACATCTATTATTCTAACGAATTTACAGGTTATATTCATAAATCTCAATTTGATAATAAGCCTTATGTAATATATTATAATAGAAATTTATCAAATTCCCTTATACCGGTGCCTTTTGAAATTTCCAAAAATTTGGATTTTTTAGATTATGATTCTAACCAAATGATAAACTGGCATGTTGATCCTTAATTATTACTCCAACAAACAAACCGTAAACTTCGTCCCGTTTTCTCCATTTTCAAACGCCAAATAACCGCCATGCGCTTCAATAATATTTTTGGATAAAGTCAAGCCAATTCCCGCGCCGTCTTTTCTGGTAGTGAAGAACGGAAGAAAAACTTTATCTTCAATTTCGGCATCAATTCCGGTTCCGGTGTCATTGATGATGAGGTAAATACGTTTTTCCTTGACTTCGGCACTGATGGTAATTTCTTTGATTGCTTTCTCTTCCAAAGCATACATACTGTTGGTCAGTAAATTGATAAAAACTTGCTCCATTTGGTTACTGTCAACCATTATCCATCGTTTAAAATTAATCGCATTGGTCATTGTAATGTTTTCTTTTTTAAACAATGGCTGCATGATTTTTATACAGTTTTCAACCAATTCCGATAATTCTGTTTTTTCTTTTTTAGGCGAAGGCAACATGGCCAGTTTTCGATAACTTTCTACAAATTCCTGCAAGTGATTGCTGCGGTTGTGCATCGTCGCAACACTTTGTTTGATGTCTTCCAAATCTTCTGCCGAAAGGTTTTCCTGTTGGACCAATTCATTCAGATTTTGAGAAAGCGAACGAATAGGCGTCAACGAATTTAATAACTCATGCGAAATGACTTTCATCAAATTGATCCAAGCTTCTTTTTCTTTTTTCTCCACGACTTTTTGAATACTGTCAAGCAAAATAATATAGTATTCTTGATCAAAGGTTTTCGTTGCGGAAGTCTGAATGATGAAGGTTTGCGTGTCTTGTTTGTTGACTCTGATTTGCAATGAATGCTTCATTTCCTGAAAGCCTTGTGCTTCAATTATTTCGCAAAGCGATGGCAATTGGTTTTTCAAATAATGCCATTTAGAAACTTTCGGAACGGCAAAATGTTTCGAAAAATAATCGTTCATTAAAAAGATGTTCCAATCGCTATTTTCCTTTTGCAGAATGATAATTCCTGTTTCGATATTGTTTAAAATGGAACGATATATAATGTCTCTCGAAAGCTGCTCGTGCTGTTTTTCTTTGAGTTTTCCATACAACTGAAAAAGACTGGAATAATTATGATACGATTTGTGTTTGGAAAAATCTGAAGAGAAATCATTTTGCAAAATCGAAGCAATCGTTCGGTCGTAAAGCAAAAATGCATTGCGTAAAAAAAGAAACATTTCCACCAAGAATAAAAACGAAATAAAAGCAGAAAATAAACCGGTATAAACCAACGCACGAGAAAAAAGAAAAACACTCAAACCAACACTGCTTAAAATCAGTATCAGCCTAAAAAACAGCAAATGATATATCTTTTGGTTTTTGAACATTAGGAATTGCTGATGTTGTATTTTTCCATTCGACGGTACAAAGCAGCACGCGACAAACCGAGTTCGTCCGCCGATTTGCTGATGTTGTATTGGTGTTTCGCTAACACTTTTTCAATCGTATTTTTCTCCACACCCGAAAGCGGAATGTCCTCGCGATTTTCGTAAAAAGTAACCTGTTCCAAATCCAAATCGGAAGCCGAAATCGTATTGTTTTCACATAGAATTACGGCTCGCTCAATTCGGTTTTCCATTTCGCGAATGTTGCCGTTCCAAGCGTGTTTTTCAATTTGTTCCAATGCTTTTTCGCTGAAAATAATTTCGTTTCGGTCATATTTTGCAATGATTTTTCCCAAAAGAAATTGGGCCAATGCGACTTTGTCTTCCTTTCGATCTCTAAGCGAAGGTAACGTGATTTCCATAGTGTTGATGCGATAATACAAATCTTCACGAAAATTCTTCTGAGTTACTTCATCCTTCAAATTTAGATTCGTAGCCGTGATAATTCTAACATTTAACGGACGAGGTTTTGATTCGCCCAAACGCGTGACGGTTTTGGTTTGAATGACTTGCAATAATTTCGATTGCAAATGCAAAGGAACATTCCCGATTTCGTCTAAGAAAATAGTGCCGTTTTGTGCATTTTCGAATCTTCCGGCAGTGTCGTTTTTAGCATCGGTAAAAGCGCCTTTGGCATAACCAAAAAGCTCGCTTTCAAAAATATTATCGTTTAATGAACCCAAATCTACATGAACAAAAGCATTGTTTTTTCGTTCAGATTGTTGGTGAATGTATTGCGCCATCACAAATTTTCCGGTGCCGTTTTCGCCTAAAACCAAGACATTCGCATCGGTTTTGGCTACTTTTTCACCCAAAGCATAGGCTTTTTTTATACTCATAGAATCGCCAATAAAAAACGAATCCATAATTGGTTCTTTGTCGGTTTTCTTTTTGGTTTTCCTCGATTCTTCAACGGCTTGTTTTACGGTTTCAACTAACTTTTCGTTTTCCCAAGGTTTCAAAACATAGTCGAAAGCACCATTTTTCAAACCTTCGACAGCAGTTTCTACTTTCCCGAAAGCCGTCATTAGAATGACAATGGTTTTAGGTGAAAGCGTTTTAATCTCTTTTAAAAAATACAAACCTTCGCGACCATCTTCAAATCCAATGCGGTAATTCATGTCTAAAAGCACAACGTCAATTTCGTTTTCTGCTAACAATCGAAGTACATTTTTAGGGTTGTTGAGTGTAAAAATGGTTTCGAAATGTTTTTTCAAAAGCATTTTTGCCGCAAAAAGAATGTCTTCCTGATCGTCGATAACTAATATGTTGGCGTTCGTTTTTTTCATGTGGAGCTAATATTTGCTTTTTTATTGGAACATGTAATCGCTTTTCCGTATTTTTTATTTCTAGTTTACTTTCGAGGCGATTTCATCACTGTTCGGTTTCGCACAAATGGTGTTCGATAGTGAACACTTGAAATTTAGATTGGTTTGTAATATTCATAAAATCAGAAAGTTATAGTTTTTAAAACTTTGGCACAAAATTGCTGTTACACCTGTCAAAGTAATTAAAATGGACACTGTCATCAATCGTAAAAATAACAAAAAAAAGTATCTGACCATCGCAGTTTTGGCAATTGTGATTTTGGGTTACGGTGCTTTTTCTATGATTACCAAAAAAAGAAGTTTTAACGTAAAGAAAAGCGAGATAAGCATCAAAACCGTGGAAGAGGATTTCTTTGAGGATTTTATGGTGTTTCAAGCGCGAGTAGAACCAATGAATTCGATGTTGGTGAATATAGTCGAAGGTGGTTCGGTTCAGGAAATTTTTGTCAGCAATGGCGATAGGGTTATCAAAGGCCAACCCTTGGCAAGATTATACAATCCGAATACGGAACTGAATTACATGCAACAGGAAACGGCCATCATCGAACAAATCAATAATTTGAACAAAGCCAAACTGGATTTACGCAATCAAGAACTGAATTTGGCCAAAGATTTAATCGCTATTGAACACGATTATCAGGATGCGAAAAACTTATATGATTTGAACAAGAAGTTATTCGACCAAGAAATTTTAGCCAAAAACGAATGGGAGAAAACACAAGAAAATTTTCGCTTTCAAAAAGAACGCATGAACATTATCAAACAAAGTGTCACCAAAGAAAAGCAAGCCAATCAAATTCAAATTGGGCAACTTAATCAGTCGATTGGTATTATGGAAAAAAGCTTGGGTGTTTTGAGAACCAACAAAAAAAATTTCTTAGTGATTGCGCCACTTTCGGGAAGATTGTCATCGTTTGAACCTGTTTTGGGACAAACCTACCAACAAGGACAAACGTTGGGAAAAATCGATGTGATGAAAGGCTATAAATTATTGGCTGACGTAGATGAATTTTATTTGCCAAAAGTAACCCAAGGTCAAAAAGGAACTGTCGATTTTAACGGAAAAGCAGTAGAAGTTTTAATTGCTAAAGTCATTCCGGAAATCAAAGGCGGAAAATTTCAAGTGGAGCTGAATTTTACAAGCACGGAAAATTTAGATTTACAGCAAGGATTGAGTTTTGCCGTGCGATTGATTTTATCCGAAAAAGCAAAATCAATAGTGCTTTCCAAAGGCAGTTTTTATCAGGAAACCTCAGGGAAATGGATATTTGTAGTCAATGGAAATAAAGCAGAAAGAAGAAATATAGAAATTGACGGAGAAAATCCATTGTATTACAAAATCGGCAAAGGGTTGAAACCCGGGGAAAAAGTCATCACTTCCTCTTATAAAGATTATTTGGAAGCGGAAATATTAAATATTGAATAAAATCAAAAAACGAATACTATGATACAAATCAAAAATCTTTCTAAAGTTTACAGAACCGAAGAAGTAGAGACCAAAGCACTCAGCGAAGTTTCAATCACAATCAATCAAGGCGAATTTGTCACCATTATGGGTTCGTCAGGAAGCGGGAAATCGACCCTTTTAAATCTGGTTGGGCTTTTAGACAGCGCAACATCCGGTAATTATCAACTCCTTAATCGGGAAATGATTGGTGTTAAAGAACAGGAAAAATCTAAAATCAGAAAGCAAAACATTGGTTTCATCTTCCAAAATTTTAACTTGATTGATGAACTTTCGGTTTTTGACAACATTGAATTGCCGTTGATTTACAATAATATTGCCGCCTCAGAAAGAAAGAAAAAAGTTGAATCAATAGCAGAACGACTAGGTATATCACATCGATTGAAACATTATCCGCAGCAACTTTCGGGCGGACAGCAACAAAGAGTAGCCGTAGCCAGAGCGCTAATCAATGATCCTAAAATTATTTTGGCCGATGAACCTACCGGAAATTTGGACAGTAAAAACGGCAATGAAGTAATGGAACTATTAACTGATTTACACGCTAACGGCTCGACTATTTTGATGGTAACGCATTCTGATTATGATGCTTCTTTTTCCCAAAGAACCATTTTTATGAAAGACGGAATGATCCTTTCGGAAAAAACCAATAATAGAAATGTAGATGTTCTCGTATCTTAAAATAATAATCTTAAAATAAAAAAATCATGTCAAAAGTAATCGCAACCACAACCGCATTTTTATTGAGTTTAATGGCCTTTGCCCAAGTATCGGAAAGTCGAACTGTAGCCGAATTTTCAAAGTTAAAAGCGTCTCAAGGCATAGCCGTGTTTTATACCGTTTCTACCACCAATAGTATAAAAGTTGAAACCGATGACAACGAAAAAATGAAGTTTATCAAAACAGAAGTTGAAGGTGGAATACTAAAAATTTTTATTGATACTTATTCGGAGAATAACAGTAACAATAAAAGAAAGAAAAAAAATTACAACAACAATGTAAATTTTAAGACGTTAAAGGTTTTTGTTTCCGGTCCGTCTTTGCAATCAATAAAGGCCAGTTCTTCGGCCAATATTAAAATGGAAAACACAAATTCCGCCAACCAAGTTGACATTGCAGTAAGTTCATCGGGAAGTGTTTCGGGCAAATTTAATTGCAATAGTATATCGATTGATGCTTCTTCCAGCGGGGATTTTAAAGGTGAAGTCGAAGCTAAAACTGTAGCAGTAGAAACCAGTAGTTCGGCAGATGTTGACCTTAACGGAAAAACAATCCAGCTTAACATTAAATCGAGCAGTTCCTCAACTTGTAATACTGATAAATTGTTGGCAGAAGAAGTTTTGGCAACGGCCAGTAGTTCGGCTGACATTAATGTATATGCTTCAAAATCGCTGGAAGCAAAAGCTTCGTCGAGTGCCGATATCAATTATTACGGCAATCCATTACAGGTAAATGTAGAAAAAAGTTCATCGGGTTCTGTGAATAAAAGATAATCATCATCAAATCATCATCAAAAAACGAACATAATCATGATTAAAAATTGGTTGCATATATTTTTATTCCAAATCAAAAACAACAAGCTTTTCACAGCTTTAAATGTTTTGGGATTGAGTATCGGAATCGCAGGATTAATTTTTGCGATACTATATTGGAATGACGAACAAAGTTATAACGACTGGAATCCGGAAAAAGATACAGTCTTTCAATCGATTAGTCAGGTTTCAAAAGATATGGTTTGGGCTAGCAATGTTGCGGCATTTGAACCCTATTTTAAAAAATCTTTTCCTGAGTTAGAAGCGTATTGTTACCTTGAAAATTGGTATTATGAGGAGATTGTACAGTACAAAAGCAAAAAGGAAATTTTAAGAATTACAGATGCGCAGAATACTTTTTTTGAGTTTTTTCCTTTCAATTTCTCAAAAGGATCAGCAAAAACGGCTCTTAAAGACAATAACGCTATTGCTATTTCTGAGGATGCCGCGGCACGACTTTTTGGTTCCGATGATCCTATGGGAAAAGAAGTTCGTTACTCCGGCAGAACTCTTGTTGTTAGAGGTGTTTACACTATTCCGGGAAAATCCTCGATGGCACCAATGGCAGTTACTAATCTTATTGAACCGAAATTAAAAGAGAATGCAAATCATTGGGGCAATTTCAATCATGGCTTGCTTTTGAAATTTAAAAATCCAGCAGACAAAGACAAGGTTATTTCCCGTATGGAAAAGATTTTGTTTGAAAACAGAGCCGTAAAATGGGCCAAAGATGAAGGGATTACCTTAGAAGAATGGATTAAAAAAAATGGAAGTGAAAGTACAGGGATAATTTTAGAACCATTGGCGAACGCACGATTACATTCCGTTGTTGACGGTTATGCCGAAGGAAGAGGCAATTATCAATTCCTATTAATTATGGTTGGATTGTCAATTTTAATTTTGATTTTATCTATCGTAAATTATATCAATTTGGCTACTGCCAATGCTATCAAAAGAGCCAAGGAAGTTGGGGTTCGAAAAATTTTAGGTGCTTCAAAAGTTAACATTATCAAACAGTTTATATTCGAAACTACTTTAATAACGCTGTTTTCAATATTGTTAGCTTTAGTTATCGTTGAGTTGTCTTTGCCTTATTACAACGAGTTTTTAAATAAAAAATTAATCATTCACGGCGAACAGTTTTACCTTCAATTAATAGGGATATTTTTCTTTACTATAGCAGTAGCCGGCGTTTTTCCGGCGTTTTATGTCGCCAATTTTGAAACATTAAAAGTGTTGAAAGGTAATTTTGGCAGAAGTAAAAGCGGCGTTTGGTTGCGCAATGGTATGTTGATTCTACAGTTTTCTATTGCTACTTTTTTTATCATCGGATCTTACATTGTTTACCAGCAAGTTCAACATCTGAACACCAAAGATTTAGGTTTTAAAGGAGAACAAGTACTTTCGGTTAGATATAGAAACACCTATGACTGGAGAGAAAAAGATTATATGAAAAAATTATTCAGTCGATATTATACCATCAAAAATGAAGTGTCAAAAATAAAAGGTGTTGAACAGGTTTCCACTGGCTCGTTTTCTTTCGGAGGTGATTCAAGTTCTTCGTCTAGTTTTGAATACAATGAGGTAACCATTCAAGGGCAAAATATGGGTATTGATTTCGGGATGCTCGAAATGATGAAAATACAACTAAAAGAAGGAAGATATCTCTCCGACAAGTTTGCTTCTGACACCATTAATGCAATGTTGGTCAATGAAACAACTTTAAAAATGATGAAGGAGAAAAATCCAATAGGGAAGGAAGTTGAATGGAATGGGGAGAAGTTAAAGATTGTTGGAGTAGTCAAAGATTTCAATCTTTTCAGTCCTCAATCTGAAGTGCCACCGATGGTTTTCTTTCATTTTAAAACTATCGATTGGATGTTGGGAAATGCCAGTAGAATACATGTCAAAGTAAACGGTGAAAACATGGAACAAACTATTGCCGATATTGAAAAATTTTGGTTAAAAAATGTAGATAATGAATATCCTTTTGAATATGATTTTGTGGATAAAGCCTTCGCACGAACATTTGAAACTTATGTAAAGCAGAGAAACCTTTTTTCGCTATTGAATTTTATCGTCATTCTGATTGCTCTTTTTGGATTGTTTGCCTTAGCCTCTTATTCAATCCAACGAAGAATGAAAGAAATCGCCATCCGAAAAACATTAGGTGCCGAAACAGCTGTTTTGCTCAAAGAACTGTCCAAGCAATATATCATTTTCTGTCTGATAGGTTTTGCAATCGCTTTATTTCCGGTGTATTATTTGCTTAATAAATGGTTGGACAATTTTGCTTACCGAATAGAAATCAGTTTTATTCCGTTTGTTGTTGGATTTATTGTTTTATTGATTTTAACCTTGATAGTTGTGCTTTCCCGAGCTTATCAAGCCACAAGATTAGACGTTTTGAAATACTTGAAATATGAATAAAAAAGCTTTTTTAATCGTTTTACTTTATACGTTTTGCCCTTCTGTATTTGGTCAGGATAATGCCTGGCCATTGCAGAAATGCATTGCTGAAGCGATGAAGAATTCCATTGAAATTAAGCTACAGCAACTCAGTGTCAAAAAGGCGCACAAAGAACACAATTCTTTGGTAAACCAAATGTTGCCATCGGTTTCGTTTACCGGAAATCAGAGCTATAATTTTGGTTCAACCATCGATCCGTCAACCAACGGAAGAGTGAGTTCCAATATCCAAAACGATAATTTCTTTTTGAATGCCCAAATGAATTTAATCGATTTCAAAGCTTTCGCTACGGCGCAAAAAACTAAAATTGATATCGAAAAATCAAAAGCCCAATTAGCCGTCATTGAAAACGAATACCAACTCCAAATCCTTGAAAGCTATTATCAAGCATTGTTTACTCAGGAATTATTAAAGATTCAAAAAGAGCAATTCAAAAACTCGCAGTTCAATTTAGATCGAGTGCAAAAGGAAGTCAGCATTGGGAGTAAACCCAAAAGCGATTTATACGACATGCAACTCAGTTTTGCCCAAGAGGAAATGAAAATAATGGAAACCGAACAGTTATCGGTACTTCAAAAAACACAACTTTTTCAGTTGATGAATGTGGAAAACATTTCGGTGGCTGAGGTCGTTTTAGAGAACTTTATCGGAACCAATAATCTAGCGGAAACAACGGCAATTTCCAATCCGAAAATCAAGTTTGCTGAACTCAATTACCAAAGCAGTCAAAAAGAAACCAAACTCGAAAGAGCCAATAATTTGCCGAGTTTGACCACTTATTACGGTTTTTCTACTTTCTACTACAAACCGCTAAATCAGCCGGATGTTATTGTGGATAATTTCAACAAACAAATCAGTGATAACAAAAATCACCAAGTCGGCATTCAACTAAATGTGCCTGTTTTCAACGGTTTCCGAAATAATAAAAGAGTTTCTGCAACCAAAATCGAATCCGAAAAATCCAAATTTGTCATTGAACAAGAAAAGCTAAAAGTCAAAAACCAAATCGATATCGAGAACCAAAACAAAAACAATTACGCGCAATTGTATGCCAAACTACAGCAAATGAAAACCTTTGCCGAGGCTTCTTTTCGAACTTCGCAGGCCAAATTTACTTCGGGAACTATCGATGCCGTAGTCTTTTCGGCAGTGAAAAATCAATGGCTTTCCACCGAGTATGATTTGCTTAAAAATGAGCTCCAACAACAATACATTGCGCTTAAAATAAGCCTCATTCAAGGAAATGTACTGTAAACGTTATTTGCTTATCTTTCCATCAATATTTTCAATTCTTTAACGATTGTTTCCAAACATTTCGTATTATCTTTGCAATCTAAATTCAGTTTAAATAAACGCAACTGAAAGCATAATTATAATTCGAATGAAACTAGATAGAAAAGAAATCTTAGCGGCTTTAGAAACCATTACTATTGCAGGCGAAGGAAAAAATATGGTCGAAAGCGGCGCGGTAAAAAACGTAATCACTTTTGGCAACGAAGTCGTAGTTGATTTAGTAATCTCAACGCCTGCGATGCACATTAAAAAACGTGCCGAGGACGATATTAAGAAATTAATCCACGAAAAATTCTCTCCGGATGCTGACGTAAAAGTCAATATCAAAGTGGAAACGCCAACACAAAATCCTAATGAGATCAAAGGCAAAGCCATTCCGGGTATCAGCAATATTATTGCGGTAGCTTCAGGAAAAGGCGGCGTTGGAAAATCAACCGTTACTGCAAATTTAGCCGTGACTTTAGCCAAAATGGGTTTCAAAGTTGGAATCCTTGATGCGGATATTTACGGGCCATCAATGCCGATTATGTTCGATGTTGAAAATGAAAAACCAATCTCGATTGAAGTGAACGGAAAATCTAAAATGAAACCAATCGAAAGCTACGAAATCAAATTGCTTTCCATCGGATTCTTTACTTCTCCGAGTCAGGCAGTGATTTGGCGTGGACCAATGGCTTCGAAAGCGTTGAACCAAATGATTTTTGATGCCGATTGGGGACAATTAGACTTCATGCTAATCGATTTACCTCCGGGAACAGGAGATATTCACTTGTCAATTATGCAATCTTTGCCAATTACCGGCGCTGTTGTCGTTAGTACACCGCAAGCCGTAGCTTTAGCAGATGCGAAAAAAGGTGTGTCGATGTTTCTATCAGACAGCATCAACGTTCCGGTATTGGGAATTATAGAAAACATGGCATACTTCACACCGGAAGAATTGCCAAACAACAAGTATTATATTTTCGGAAAAGAAGGCGCTAAAAACCTGGCGGAAGATTTGCAAGTACCATTTCTTGGCGAAGTGCCATTGGTACAAAGCATTCGAGAAGCTGGAGATTACGGTCGTCCGGCAGCGTTGCAAACGGCTTCTGTAATTGAAAAAGTTTTTGAAGAAATCACCAGAAATGTAGTGCAGGAAACGGTAAACCGAAATAATGATTTACCACCAACCGAAGCAATCAAAATCACAACGATGGCCGGATGTTCGGCAGTAAATAAAAAATAGACTGCTTAGACATTTTAGAGGGTTAGACTTCTTAGGAAAAATCTAACCCTCTAAAATGTCTAACCATCTGAAAATCTAAAATGTCTAAATTATGACAAACGAAGAATTGGTTTTAAACATCGAAAAAGCACTCGCCGAAATCAGACCGTTTCTGAATTCCGATGGCGGCGATATTAGTTTGGTTTCCATCGAGGATGATAAACATGTGAAAGTGCGTCTTCAGGGCGCTTGTACTTCTTGCAGTTTGAGCATCAGCACGATGAAAGCCGGTGTGGAAACAACGATTAAAAAATACGCACCACAAATAGAAACAGTGGAGAACGTAGCTTAGTTGGGCGTTACCCACGATTAGCAAAAACTACGTTCTACAAACTTGTTTTTGTCTATCGGGGTCGGGCTATTCGTTGCAATCTTTTCATGATTTCCCTCTCGCTACGCTTCAGGGCAATCCTAAAAAGGATTTCCACTTCTATCCCTAACGCATTCGTGCTGAACATGACAAAAATCATAAAATAAAAGTTCCGGTTTAAAGACCTTAGCGCCTTTGAACCTTAGAACCTCAGAACCTCAAAAAATGATTGAAACAGATATACTAATAATCGGTGCCGGTCCAACAGGACTTTTTACTGTTTTCGAAGCAGGATTATTAAAATTAAAATGCCACATAATTGACGCTTTGCCACAACCCGGAGGACAATTAGCAGAATTGTATCCCAAAAAACCCATTTACGATATTCCCGGTTATCCGGAAGTATTGGCGGGTGATTTGGTGACCAATTTAATGGAGCAAATCAAACAATTCCAACCCGGATTTACCTTAGGACAAACCGCCGAAACCATTGAAAAATTGGAAGATGGCAGTTTTATTGTAACCACCAATGAAGGTACTAAGCATAAAGCTAAAGCGATTGCGATTGCCGGTGGCTTGGGAACATTTGAACCAAGAAAACCAATTCTGAAAGACATAGAATTTTACGAAAAAGAAGATCGTGGCGTGGATTACTTCGTCAAAGATCCTGAAAAATACCGAGGAAAAAACATCGTGATTTCCGGTGGTGGCGATTCTGCCTTGGATTGGAGTATTTTCCTTTCTGATGTAGCGTCTTCAGTGACTTTGGTACACCGAAGAAATGAATTTCGCGGCGCTTTAGACTCTGTTGAAAAAGTGCAAGAATTGAAATCGGCAGGAAAAATAAAGTTAATTACTCCCGGAGAGGTTGTCGGATTCAAAGGTTCAGAACGAATCGAATCTGTAGATATTGAAGTTAACGGCGCTCGCATGAATGTCGTGACCGATTATTTTATTCCGCTTTTTGGGTTGACGCCAAAACTAGGGCCTATCGCCAATTGGGGATTAGAAATCGAGAAGAATGCGATTAAAGTGAACAACGCTTTAGACTATCAAACCAATATCGAAGGTATTTACGCCATCGGTGATGTCAATATTTATCCGGGCAAATTGAAGTTGATTCTTTGTGGTTTCCACGAAGCGACTTTGATGTGCCAAAGTGTTTACCAAAGAGTAAATCCGGGCAAAAAATATGTATTGAAATACACCACAGTTTCCGGGATTGATGGTTTTGACGGAACACGGAAAGAAGCCGAAAAAGCGGTAGTAAAATCGATAGACTAAATGCTAAACCATCCTGAATTAGTAGACCTGTTAAAAAAAGCTTATTCTGCCGAAAAAGCAGCTGCTTTCGCCTATCAAGGTCATGCCGGTTCAGTAAAAGATAAAGTGCAAAAAGCCGCCATTCACCAAATTGAAATTGACGAGTGGAATCATAGAAAAGAAGTGCTGGAAATCATGAACGATTTTGACATTTCCATTTCCAAATGGTATGAATTTAAATTTCATGTGATTGGCAAAGTGATTTCGGGCAGTTGTTATGTTATCGGTTGGTTTATGCCATTCTATTTTGCCGGAAGATTGGAAAGCGGTAACGTTTGCGAGTATTTCCGAATGATGCATTTTTTTAATTCGTTAGGGATTACCAAATACGACCAAGCGTTGTACGAAATGGGCATCAAAGAGAAAGAACACGAAATTTATTTTCTGGACAAAATAAAAGACAGTAAACTGCTTCCTTTTTTTGAAAAGCTTTTTTCATGGGGAACCGGCAAAGGTTTTAACGATATTGATTTAGACAAAAAATACCCGGTGGAACAATCCAACCAATATTGCAAAAAATAAATTGACATGGCAAACGACGTTACCATAACCATAACTGATCGCGAAGGCATCAGTCACGAAGTACAAGCACCAACTGATATGAACATGAACATCATGGAACTCGTTCGTGCTTACGAATTGGCACCCGAAGGAACCATCGGGATTTGTGGCGGCATGGCGATGTGTGCTTCTTGTCAGTGTTATGTTTTAAATGATTTCCCGTTACCGGAGAAAAGTGATGATGAGCAAGCTATGCTTTGGGAAGCCTTTAATGTTAAGGATAATAGCCGCTTGGGTTGCCAAATTCACATCACAGAAGACCTTAACGGACTCGAAATAGAATTGGCACCGGAAGCATAATTAAAGTCCTAACTTTATTTTCGCTTCAGGTAAAATCCTTTCTACAAATTTAGAATAAGCAATAGTCGATGGATGCAAGCCGTCGCTGGCAACTAATTCAGGTTGGAGCAAACCGGCTCTGGTAATGTCAGTGATATTGACAAAAGTAATATCGTTGGCCAAACAATAATTTCTGGCAAATTCGTTATAAGAATAAACCCCTTCTGAAATGGCGATTGAACCTTGTCCGTAAGGTGTGTAAGCATAGTCTGGAATCGAAACGACAATGACGTTGTTTTTATCTCCTTTGGCCTTTGAAATGGCAGTATTTATCAATTCGGGAAATTCTTGTTCGTAGATATAGAAAGGCCTCCCTTGAAATTGATTGTTTACGCCAATCAAAAGCGTAACCAAGTCATAGTCATTTGTTATCGGTTCGCCGGCAATAACAGCTTTTAAACTGGTGGTTGTCCAACCGGTTTCGGCAATAAGTTTGATGTCAAAAGTATCACTTGTATTTAAGTATTGGCTAAGGCTGTCTTTAAGTTGTTCGGGAAATCTGCAATCGGCACAAACACTTTGACCATAGGTATAACTGTCGCCTAAGGCTAAATATTTATAGTTTACCGGAGCAATTACAATTTCGTTTTCATCCGAACTGCAACCTATAAGCAATAAGCTAAGAAAGAGCGATGAAAATATTTTAGCCAAGTATTTCATAAGGATTATTTCAATACAAGCATTTACGGCAAAGCAACTGCTTTGGGTTTAAGCCAATGCCAAACTGGCTTCTATTTTTTCTTCAATGGCATTCCAAAGCCCAATTCTTTTTTCTAAAGCTAAAATGGAAACTTCTTCGACTTCTTTCCATTTTTGAGCATCGTCCTGACAAAGTTCGTTAATCATTTGCATCGCCATTGGTCCGTGTTCGTCGGCATCTAATTCGATGTGTCTTTCGAAATAGTAAATCAATTTAGACAAATCAACATCAGGGAAATTTTGCTGGAAGTTTTTCAGGATTTCGGTAAACATATTCGGAATCAAATCTTCTCTGCCAAAAGTAAATGCGGCCGCAATTTTATGCACTTTACCTTCTTCAATTACGCGGAAAGTAAAGTCTAAAAATGCTTTTACGTCCGTATGTAAATCACTTTGTTTGATGGCGATGAAGACATTTTTAGTATCGATTACGTTTTGAAGAAAAGCGTCTAATTCTTGGGTACAAGCGCCACAACTTTGCATGGCATCGACATACATTTCGAAATGACTTAAACGTTTTCCGTCTAAAGTCAAATCGCTTTCTTCGGCCAAAACAATTTCGTTAATCAAATACCTGGTTTCCGGATTTGCTGTAGCAAACCAAGGTGTTGTAGTGCTGGTCAATTGGCGCTGCAATGCTTTCAACAGCGACATAAAATCCCAAACGGCATACACGTGACTTTCTAAAAATTGATGTAAATCGTCAATAGTTTTTACTTTTTCGTATAACGGATGTTGGAGTAAAATGTCTTTCTGTGATTGAATTTTCTCGTTGATGATAGATATGGTCATAGCTTTTTTTAGTATTTACGTATTGTAAAACCGTTTTGGTTTCACTACAACACAAAAGTAAAAATGCTTCCCGAAACAGAGAAGCATTTTGTATAAATTTTATTGATTGTTTAATTTTATTTAAAAGCCGGAATTCCTGTAATATCCGCCCCGGTAATCAACAAGTGAATGTCGTGTGTTCCTTCATAAGTAATCACGGATTCCAAGTTCATACTGTGACGCATAATTGAATAATCTCCGGTAATTCCCATTCCGCCTAACATTTGACGGGCTTCGCGAGCGATGTGAATCGCCATATCCACGTTATTTCTTTTCGCCATTGAGATTTGAGCGGTTGTCGCTTTTCCTTCGTTTCTCAAAACGCCTAAACGCCAAGTCAATAATTGTGCTTTGGTGATTTCGGTAATCATTTCGGCTAATTTCTTTTGTTGCAATTGGAAACTGGCAATCGGTTTGTCAAACTGTATTCTTTCTTTGGCATAACGCAAAGCCGTGTCGTAACAATCCATTGCAGCACCAATAGCGCCCCAAGCGATTCCGTAACGCGCTGAATCCAAACACTGCATTGGTGCCCCAAGACCAGATTTGCCCGGCATTAAGTTTTCTTTGGGTACTTTTACGTTGTCAAAAATCAATTCGCCTGTTGCCGAAGCGCGAAGTGACCATTTGTTATGCGTTTCCGGTGTGGTAAAACCTTCCATACCTCTTTCTACGATTAAGCCGTGGATTCTGCCTTCTTCATTTTTGGCCCAAACTACAGCGATGTCCGCAAATGGTGCGTTTGAAATCCACATTTTGGCACCATTCAACAAATAATGGTCGCCCATATCTTTGTAGTTGGTGGTCATGCCGGAAGGATTCGAACCATGATCAGGTTCGGTCAGTCCGAAACAACCCATTAATTCTCCCGTAGCCAATTTTGGTAAATATTTTTGACGTTGTTCTTCGGTTCCGAATTTCCATATTGGATACATCACCAAAGACGATTGTACTGATGACGTTGAACGCACACCGGAATCACCTCTTTCAATTTCTTGCATGATTAAACCGTATGAAATTTGGTCCAAACCGGCACCGCCGTATTCTTCCGGAATATAAGGTCCGAATCCGCCAATTTCACCCAAACCTTTGATGATTTGTTTTGGAAATTCTGCACGTTGCGCATAATCTTCTATGATGGGAGAAACTTCGCGTTTCACCCAAGCACGAGCAGAATCACGCACTAATTTGTGTTCATCCGTTAATAAATCATCTAAATTATAGTAATCAGGAGCTTGAAATAAATCTGGTTTCATATGTCGATTTTATAGTCTTAAATTTGGTTTACGAAAACGTTTGCAAAGCTACATAATCTTAATTAAAAACGACATTAACAATTGTTATAATTTTTTGAAGCTTTTTCCGGCTATGCGTTGCAATCTTTTTTTTGCAAAAAGGATTTTCACTGCACACGAGCGAAGCGACTGCCGAAGGAATCCGGGCTAAGGTTATTTCTACTAAAGACTAACGCTCTAATTTTTTAAATGCTTCATTTTTAACCAGCAAAAAATCTAAAGCGACCAATACATCCTGTTGTTCCGAAATAGTTTTGGCTTTCGGATCTGCTTCGCAAAACGCAATAAACAAATCGATTTCTTCGGGTTTCAATTTAAGCTTTTCGATATAAAAATCACGGTCAAAATTTAAGGTGATATATTCTTTAAAAGGAATTGGAGACAATGGTTTTTCGGGCTTTATTTTATTTTTGTTTTTGAATAAATTGAGCAATCCTTTGCCCATTCTGACAAAGTCAATGCCGTTTTCAATGGTGCCGTCATATACATTCTGTACTTTCAATGCGTTGGCTTGTTTGGCTAGCTTTATGGCGTCAATGTCTGCTTGTTTGATTTCTATTTTAAGGCTTGTTTTTTTTAAAATTTCAACATCTTCCAATTCAATTGGTTTTTTTTCTAAACGAATGATGAGGTTGTCCTGGTTCAAATGTTCTAGTGTTAATACAATCTTTTGGTCAGTGTGTTCTTTGGTGATGATAAAAAGTTCGTCGCCTACTTTGGCTAAAATAGTAAAGTTTCCTTCACCGTCGGTTTTGCTGTTTTTTTTAGAATTCATATTGACAATGTCAACATTTTCAATAGCTTTTCCTTCTGACAACACTTTTCCATGAAGCAACTTTTCGCTTTGTGCAAAACTTAAAAGAGAAAACAATAAAAAGAAACCAGAAGTAATTTTTGCCATATGCTTTAAGATAAAAACCTAGAGAACTAAATTAAATAAAGCGACTTGGGTAAACTCCGAAGATTTTGTTAAATATTTTATGACAAAAAGTTAAACTTAAAAAAGTATATTGTAACTCCTTTTTATTTGTATCATGAAAAAAGAAATTGTCGTGTTGTTTTGTTTTATGTGTGTTTTGCTTCAGGCGCAAACTACAGTGCATTTAAAAGATAAAGAGTCAAAAATGCCAGTCGCTTATGCCAATATTTGGAAAGCCCAATCACTTTATCGAACCGCAGATTCCTCCGGTGTTTTTAGTGTTGATGCCAAAGACAGGGCAAACTATTTTAAAATCACCTGCGTTGGTTATCACGATACGATAGCGAAAATTACGGACGAAATATATCTTCGCCCGAATAAGATTGACTTGGATGAAGTAAAGTTGGTCAAACGTAAATTTGCAAAAACAGTAAAACTAGGTAAGGCCAAAAGAGGAGATAGTCACTATGGTGTGCAATGGGATACTAAAATAGCCATGACGGCAAAATATTTCCCCAATAACAGTAACCAAGGAAAGTATCTTGGCAAAGCCAAATTCTTTACTACGACCACTGCGAAAAACCGTCTGATAAGCGTTTCGATTTATTCGGTCGGGAACGATGGTAAACCAAACGAGATACTAAATACAGAGCATCTTATTTACAAACTTAAAAAAGGCACAAATGAAGTGGAAGCTGATTTAAATTTTTTGAATATTGAATTTCCGGACAATGGGATTTTTATCATCATTCAGCATCCTTTATTGGAACAAAATAAAAGTTACAGTAAAAATAGCAATCATCCCAATGGCTTTTTTTATGAACCGTTAATCTCTATTGACAAAACAAAAGAATTTACGGATAGTTGGTATTTTCAAGAGGAATGGAAGCAAAGTCTCGGATATTCTTTAAATATTGAACTTCTACTTTCGGACTAATTTTACATCTTCAGGTAAAAATCCTTAGTCAAAGCAATATAATCTTCAGTATATTGATGTCGCGCCGTTTCGATAATGAGTTCATCGATAGGGAAGTTTGTTTTTTCGGCAAATGAAAAAGCGAGTAAACTTCTTTTGATTTCTGTGGTTGGTGTTCCTTTTACACGAGTAATTTTGAAAGGAAATAAGTTGCATTCTTTGGCTAAGCCAATCAATTTTGCTTCTTCTTTATATGGAATAATCACGGCAAAAATTCCGTTTTCTGAAAGTAACATTGAAGCTGCCTCAGCCAAATCTTCAAAAGGCAATGCGTCTTGAAAACGCGCTAAATCTCTTTGTTCGCTTTCAGTTTTATAATCTTCGCTATAAAACGGTGGGTTGGAAATAATCAAATCATATTCATCTTCGGGTTCTTCCATAAATTCGTCCAAACCGGCGTGATAGCAGTACAATCGGTCTGACCAAGGTGAGTTTTCGAAGTTTTCCACACATTGTTCAAAGGCTTCTTCGTCGATTTCTATGGCGTCAATTTGCTGCGCCGGTTCGCCTTTCAGGCTCGAGTGCTCGGCGGAATATCTTTGGGCTAACATTAAAGCCAAAATTCCGGTTCCGGCACCAATATCTAAAACCGAAAAAGGCTGATTGTCAATTGGCGTCCAAGCACCAAGTAAAACGGCATCAGTACCTACTTTCATAGCGCAATGGTCTTGGTTAATGGAGAATTTTTTGAATTGGAATGCGGACATGTTAGATTATTGGATTTTTAGAATCGCTTCGCTCTTAGATTTATATTTTGCTGATTGAAAAATAATGTCCTAGCCCTGATAGTAGTGAAAATCCTTTTTGTTTTTTCTATAAAAACAAAAAGATTGTAGCGGATAGCAGGATTAGCTTCTAAAAAAGCCAAAGCCGCAGGTGTTTCTAACAATCTAAAAGCGCAGCGATTCTAGAAATCTAAAGGTACATTTCAACCAAGCCTTCCGGTAAATCCATCACGACTTTTTTGTTCTTGCGGTCAATTTCGACTAAGAAATGGTCAATCATCGGAATCAACATTTCCACTTCGCCATTCAATACTTCAAAAAGCGGTTGGGCTGTTGTATCGTTGATGGATTGAATAACACCAAAAATACCCAAACGTTTGTCTTCGATTTCGAAGCCAATTACTTCGTGGAAATAGAATTTATTGCCATCGAGTTTTGGCAACATAGAAAGCGGAAGATAAATTTCGCATCCGAGAAGGGTGTCGGCTTCTGCTTCGGAGTCGACATCTTCAAATTGTACGCGAAGAAAGTCGTTTTTATGCAAGGAACTGTTTTCAATAAAAAATGGAACCAGATTTTTGTTGAACTCAACAAATACTGATTCCATGTTTTCATATAATTCGGGTTCGTCGGTATCTAAATAGATAAGAACTTCCCCTTTGAAACTAAATTTTTTTGCAATTTTACCTAAATAGAAACAATCTTCTTTACGCATAATTGCCGGAAATATTAAGCTTCTTTTTCTTCGCTGGTTTCTTCAGCAGCAGGAGTTTCTTCTACAGCCGTTGCTTCTTCAGCAACAACCTCAGGAGCTTCTTCTACAGCAACTTCAGCAACAGTTTCTTCCACTGCAACTTCAGCAACTACTTCTGGAGCTTCAGTTTCTTCAACCGCAACTTCTTCAGCCACTTCTTCTACTTTTGCAGCTTCAACAGCGGCAGCAGCACGTTTGTCATTAGCTTCTTTTTCTGCTTTTAAGGCTTTAACTCTTGCCGCTTCTTGTGCTTTTGATAAACCTTCTTTTTTAGCAGTTACTTTACCTGCTTTGTCTTCTAACCATTGAGCCAGTTTAGCATCAGCTTGTTCTTGCGTTAAAGCTCCTTTGCGAACGCCGCCATCAAGGTGGTGTTTCATTAAGGCACCTTTGTAAGAAAGGATAGCTCTTGCAGTGTCGGTTGGTTGAGCGCCATTGTGTAACCATTGAACCGCTTGGTCAATGTTTAAATCAATAGTGGCAGGATTGGTATTTGGATTGTAAGTTCCTAGTTTTTCTAAGAATCTACCATCTCTTTTTGAACGAGCATCAGCTGCTACGATCCAGTAAAAAGGTTTTTGTTTTTTACCGTGTCTTTGTAATCTAATTTTTACTGACATAATCTTTTTGATTAATTTGAGGTACTCGACCTCGATTATTTAAGGGTGCAAAGATAGTTATTTTTTGTAAACAAACTAATTGAGGATTGTATTTTTAAAGCTAAGTTCTTGTTTTCATCAACTTTAACGTTATTTTTTTAAAATTTAATTAGCATTTTTATATTAAAAAGTTATTTTTGTGGAGAAATACATTGAAAAAATGAAAAGATTTTTGTCCCTTATCTTAGTTGCAGTAGTGCTATCATCTTGTCAGGAAGATGTTAAATTTAATAATCCCGGTTTTCAAGGATTGAAAGATGATGTGCTTTGGATAGCCAATGACACAAGAGCTTACATTTCGCCTACTGGTCAACTTTCTGTTGAAGCTTACACTGAATATGAACTTATAACTTTAAATACCGCTAGTGCCAATGTTGGTACATACGTTTTAGGTACAACCAATACTAACAATTCTGCCACTTATTCTTCCACTTTTAATGAGGTTGACTTAGAGTATGCAACAATAGCAGTTCCGGGACCGGTTTCTCAAATAGCATTGTTTAATGCCGGAACAGGTTATAGTAGTGGAACATCAGTGGCAACTACAGGCGGAACAGGTAGTGGTTTGACTGTAAATGTGACTGCAAATGCTTCAGGAGTTGTTACCGCATTGACACTTTCTTCTAGGGGGAATGCCTACACAGCGGGTGATTTAATCACGGTTACAGGTGGTAATGTCAATTGTACATTCAGAGTTTTAAATGTTCAAAACAGTAATGGTGAAGTTAAGATCACAGAATTTGACAATGAAAATATGACTGTGTCGGGGAAATTTAAATTCAATGCGGCTAATGCTAATAACAACCCTTTTGGTGGGCCGATTTTGAATTTTCAATATGGAGAATTTTATAAAATCCCTATTTATCCATCTCTTTAAGAATCAATTAATTTTAAAATATATAGGCCATCTTCGGATGGCTTTTTTTTTATTTATAATAAAGTCCAAATTTATAGCGGTTTACGTTTTATTTAAGTTACCTTTGTGGCTGAATTTTAAAATTAAAATATGAACATTTTTGTTGGAAGTCTTCCGTTTAGTATTGACGAAGCAGATTTAAAAGAATCCTTCGGGGTTTATGGTACGGTTAATTCCGTTAAAATTATTACTGATAAATTTACTGGAAGAAGTAAAGGTTTCGGTTTTGTGGAAATGGAAAATGACACAGAAGCTGAAAAAGCAATTCAGGAATTAAACGGTGCTACTGTTGAAGGTCGTACTATTGTGGTAAATAAATCTGAACCAAAACCGGAAGGCGAAAGAAGAACTTTTAACAACAACCGTTCAGGCGGTAGTGGTGGAGGTTATAACGGCGGTGGAAACTCACGTGGTGGCGGAAGCTACAGTGGTGGAAACAGCGGTGGTGGAAATAGAGGAAGATACTAAGTTATATACTTTATAGATATTTAAAAGCCAACTCAATTTGAGTTGGCTTTTTTGTTTTTTGTTGATAACTAAAATTGATTTCTTAATGGCTAAAACGTATTTTTGTTTTAATCATAAAGCTGCTTTTAGCTTCACTCTGTTCGGTTTTGCCTCGAGTGGCTAATGCCTTTTGCTTAATCCCTTATTAAATGTATTTAATCTTCGATACCGAAACCACCGGATTACCAAAGCGTTGGGGTGCTCCAATCTCCGATACCGACAATTGGCCAAGATGTATTCAAATTGCTTGGCAGTTGCACGACGCGATGGGAAATTTGATTGAGCATCAAGATTATTTGGTTAAACCTGAAGGATTCAATATTCCCTATGATGCCGAAAGAATTCACGGAATTTCAACAGAATTAGCGCAAGAACAAGGAATACCTTTAGCAGTAGTATTAGAAAAATTCAATATCGCTTTGGCGAAAGCCAAATTCATAGTCGGACAAAACGTTGGCTTTGATGTCAACATCATGGGTTGTGAATTTTACCGATTAGGAGTGAATTCCCCAATGGCTTCTATGCCGGTATTGGATACTTGTACCGAAGTTACCGCATCGCTTTTAAAATTACCAGGAGGTCGCGGTGGAAAGTTCAAATTACCAACGCTAACCGAATTACACAGCTATCTTTTCAACGTTCCATTTGCGGAAGCGCACAATGCGACTGCCGACGTTGAAGCCACTACGCGTTGTTTTTTAGAGTTGATTAGAAGGGAAATTTTTACCAAAGAAGAACTTGATGTTCCGACTGATTATTTCAGAGAATTTGGCGAAAACAATCCGAAGGAAATCCAACTAATAGGATTAAAGCATATCAATCTGAAACAAGCTTCGGATGAAATCAGAAAGCAATTTCAAAAACAAGAAGAAGTTGTTGATCCAGCCAATGATGAAAAGCAAATTCACGAGGCTTTAGCTGATGTTGATTTTGTGCATTTGCATAATCACACTCAGTTTTCGGTGTTACAATCTACCATTAGTGTTAAAGATTTAGTGGCAGCAGCAGTACAAAACAAAATGCCCGCCGTAGCCATGACTGATCATGCGAATTTGATGGGAGCTTTTCACTTTGTCCGTGATATTTTATACCATAATAAATCGGCGCAAGCCAAAAATAAACAAGCAGAAGAAAACGGTGAAACACCAACAGAAACTATCGTAAAACCTATTGTTGGTTGCGAGTTTTATGTTTGTGACGACTTAAAAGACAAGTCTCGAAAAGATAATGGTTATCAAATTGTCTTTTTGGCCAAAACTAAAAAAGGCTATCACAATTTGGCAAAATTATCCTCTATCGCTTACACCGAAGGATTTTATTACGTACCTAGGATTGACCGAAAAACCATCCAGCAATACAAAGAAGATATTATTGTGCTTTCAGGAAACCTCTATGGAGAGATTCCGAGTAAAGTTTTAAATATTGGCGAAAACCAAGCTGAGGAAGCTTTGATTTGGTGGAAACAAGAATTTGGAGATGACTTTTATATCGAGTTAATGCGCCACAATCAAGAAGACGAAAATCGGGTGAATGTGTCGTTGATAGCTTTGGCCAAGAAACATCAAGTCAAAACCGTTGCTACGAATAACGTTTTCTATATCAATAAAGAAGATGCTAATGCGCATGATATCTTATTGTGTGTTCGTGATGGCGAAAAACAATCAACACCTATTGGTCGCGGTCGCGGTTATCGTTACGGATTGAATAACAAAGAATACTATTTCAAATCGGGTGATGAAATGAAAAAACTCTTTCACGATTTGCCTGAATCAATTGCTTCTACAGCTGAAATAGTCAATAAGATTGAAATTTACGATTTGTCTCGTGAAGTTTTGTTGCCCAAATTTGATATTCCGTCAGCATTTTTAGTCGCAGAAGATGAAGCTGATAAAGGCAAACGTGGAGAAAATAAATATCTACATCATTTAACTTACGAAGGCGCCAAAAGACGTTACGCCGAAATTACGCCTGAAATTCAGGAGCGTATTGATTTCGAATTATTAACAATTGAAAATTCCGGATATCCGGGCTATTTCTTAATTGTGCAGGATTTCATTGCCGAAGCTCGAAAAATGGGCGTTTCTGTTGGTCCCGGACGTGGTTCAGCAGCCGGTTCTGTAGTGGCGTATTGTCTCGGGATTACCAATATTGATCCGTTGTTGTACAATTTACTTTTTGAGCGTTTCCTTAATCCGGACAGGGTTTCACTTCCCGATATCGATATTGATTTTGACGATGAAGGCAGAAGTCGTGTAATGGATTATGTAATCAATAAATACGGTTCCAAACAAGTAGCACAGATTATCACTTATGGAACGATGGCCACAAAATCGAGTATCCGTGATACCGCAAGGGTTATGGATTTACCGCTTTTTGAAGCCGATAAAGTAGCCAAATTGATTCCGGGAATGATGCCATCCAAATGGAATTTGGCCCGACTTTTATCTGAAGATGAAGCCGCCATTAAAAAAGTTTTACGTCCGGAAGAGTTTGATAAAGTAAAAGAATTGATTTCGCTTTCTAAAGAAAATTCGCTTTGTTCAGAAACTATAAATCAAGCCAAATTTTTAGAAGGAAACCTCAGAAATACCGGAATTCATGCTTGTGGCGTAATTATTACGCCAAGTGATATCACCAATTTCGTTCCCGTGGCCACGGCCAAAGATTCTGATTTATATGTCACCCAATTTGATAACTCGGTCGTAGAAAGCGCGGGTTTATTAAAGATGGACTTCTTAGGGTTGAAAACCCTAACCTTGATAAAAGATACGGTTAAATTAGTAAAATACAGAACCGGAAAAGAGCTAAATCCGGATGAGTTTCCTATTGATGATGCTAAAACGTATGAGCTTTTTCAGCGCGGAGAAACAGTCGGGATTTTCCAGTATGAAAGTGCCGGAATGCAAAAATACATGAAGGAATTGAAGCCTACGGTTTTTGGAGATTTGATTGCGATGAATGCGTTATATCGACCGGGACCAATTGCTTACATTCCAAGTTTTATCAAACGAAAAAATGGGGAAGAACCGATAGAGTACGATTTAGAGGCTTGTGAAGAATTGCTTAGCGATACTTACGGAATTACGGTTTACCAAGAGCAAGTAATGCTTTTGTCGCAAAAGTTAGCCAATTTTTCCAAAGGTGACGCCGACGTGTTGCGTAAAGCGATGGGGAAAAAGCAAAAGGATGTTTTGGATAAAATGAAGCCAAAATTCATTGCGCAAGCGGAAACCAATGGACATTCAGCTGATAAATTAGAAAAAATTTGGAAAGATTGGGAAGCCTTTGCTGAATATGCTTTCAATAAATCGCACTCAACCTGTTATGCTTGGATTGCCTATCAAACGGCTTATTTAAAAGCCAATTATCCGGCGGAATATATGGCGGCGGTTTTGTCCAATAATATGAATGATATCAAACAGGTTTCGTTCTTTATGGAAGAATGTAAACGAATGGGATTGCAAGTGCTCGGTCCGGATGTTAATGAGAGTTTCTATAAATTTACGGTTAATGAAAGCTATGCTGTTCGTTTCGGAATGGGTGCAGTGAAAGGTGTTGGTGCCAATGCTGTAGATACCATTGTTCAAAACAGAAAAGAAGAAAAGTACAAATCGATATTTGATTTGGCCAAAAAAATAGATTTGCGTGCCGCGAATAAAAAAGCATTTGAAAGTCTGGCTTTAGCCGGTGGATTTGATTGTTTTGAAAATACCCATCGTGCACAATATTTCCACATTGAAGGCGAAGGAATTACTTTTTTGGAAAAAGCGGTTCGATATGGTTCCAAATTTCAAGAGAATGAAAATTCCTCGCAAGTAAGTTTGTTTGGAGAAGCAAGTGAAGTTCAAATCGCGGAACCCATAGTGCCACCATGCGATGAATGGAGCACGATGGAGAAGTTGGCCAAAGAAAAAGAAGTGGTTGGTATATACATTTCCGGACATCCTTTGGACGACTTTAAATTTGAAATGAAATATTTCTGCAATAGTAAATTAGAGCATTTAAAAAACCTCAATAACTACATCGGCAAGAATTTAACCTTCGCCGGAATTGTAACCAATGTGCAATACAAAACCGCCAAAAATGGTAAAGATTGGGCGATGTTTACTCTAGAGGGTTATGATGAAAGCCACGATTTCCGAATCTTCGATGAAGAGTATTTGAAGTTCCGACATTTCTTGGTCAACAATCAATTTGTCTATTTTAAAGTCGGTGTAAAAGACGGTTGGGTGAACAGAGAAACCGGAAACAAATCGGAACCAAGATTGCAGTTTTTGGATGTAAAACAACTACAGGATGTTTTGTCTCAGTATGCCAAAAAGTTAAGTATTCAGATGGACATCAACGATTTGCAACAGAGTTTGATTCAAAAATTGAATGAAATTTTCAGAAGCAATGAAGGTGATAAATCTGTGAATTTTGAAGTGATAGAAACGGAGATTGTGGCCAAACCAGTCGAGATTGTAAAGTCGACAGCGCCGATTTTAATGGCGGATACTGACAGTGAAATTGACATAGAAAACTTAGACAGCAATGAAATTGTTGAAGAAGAAATGGTGCAAACCGCACCAGTCATCACTGAGGAAATAAGAAGAATAACCACTTTAGAAATGCCAAGCAGAAGATTGAAAATAAAAATATCCAATGAGTTATTACTCGAATTAGAAAAAATGAACGTAAAATTCAGTTTGAATTAGGTATCAGTTCTGATAATGATTTGATAGCCAAAACTGATTTTTTTAGTGTAGAAAACCAAAATAAAATGTCTAATTTTGTGCTCAAATAAATAAAGTAATTTAAAAATATAAAATATGGCTTTAGCAATTACAGATGCTACTTTTGACGAAGTAGTATTAAAATCAGATAAACCGGTAGTAGTAGATTTTTGGGCAGCTTGGTGTGGTCCATGTCGCATGGTTGGTCCGGTTATCGACGAAATATCTTCAGAATACGAAGGGAAAGCAGTCGTTGGAAAAGTTGACGTTGATGCAAACCAAGAGTTCGCTGCCAAATATGGCGTTCGTAACATTCCAACAGTATTGGTTTTCCAAAACGGAGAAGTAGTAGGACGTCAAGTAGGCGTTGCTCCTAAAAAGACTTATACCGATGCTATCGATGCATTGTTGTAATATACAATGAAAAAGAAATCAAGGTCTAACGAGAGTTAGGCCTTTTTTTATGATTAGAAGCAAACGATAGCTTTTTTTAGGAAATATAGACCCGCTGTCCGCGCTACACGGTAGCCAGCTCCCATCGGGGCTAGCGTTCACATTTTACCATTTACAGGATAACTTTTTTAAACTTTTCAGTTCTTTCAATTTTCGCTATATTTGACACGAGCCTTGCGAAAGCATGGCGAACTGACGAAGTAATTATGAAGATTGAAGAACAAAAAGAACTCGTTTCCGGATTTAAACATCTCGAATTACTGGCCAATCAAGTAGTGGAAGGATTTATTTCGGGCATGCACAAATCACCATTTCATGGTTTTTCGGCCGAATTTGCGGAGCATAAAGTCTATAATGCAGGCGAAAGTACTAAGCATATCGATTGGAAATTATTTGCCAAAACGGACCGATTGTACACCAAAAAATTTGAAGAAGAAACCAATCTGCGATGCCATTTAATTATCGACAATTCGTCTTCAATGCATTATCCGAAGTTGAAAAGTGACGTGCCATTTTACCACAATAAAATTGGCTTTTCGGTATTGGCTTCAGCTGTTCTAATGAATTTATTGAAGAAGCAGCGCGATGCAGTTGGACTAAGTGTCTATTCGGATACCTATGAATATTACGCGCCCGAAAAAGGCAGTGATCGTCATCATCGAATGATTTTAAATACTTTGGAGAATCTTTTAGAGAAACCAAAGGAATCTAAAAACACCGATACCGTTACCTTTTTACATCAAATAGCCGAAAAGATTCACCGTCGTTCGATGATAATCTTGTTTACCGATATGTTTCAAACGGGTAATAATGAAGCGCTTTTTAATGCGTTACAACATTTGAAACACAACAAACATAAAGTGGTTGTCTTTCACGTAATTGATAAAAAAACGGAAATCAACTTCAATTTCGACAATGCGCCGAGGAAATTCATCGATTTAGAAACCGGTGAAGCCATTAATATTTTTGCCGATACGGTAAAAGAAGCCTACGAAGAAAAGGTTAATGACTATTTCAAATCTTTAGCGATGACTTGTGCGCAAAACAAAATTAAGTATGTTCCGGTCGCTGTAGAGGAAAGTTTTGAAAAAATTTTAACGACATACTTGGTTGAAAAACAAATGTTTGGTTAGAATTAAGAAATAGAGTTTGTTTTTTTTGATAAAAAAAGTTGCAGGAATCAAAATCAGTTGTATATTTGCAACCGCAATTAAGCGATGGTTTGGTAGTTCAGTTGGTTAGAATACATGCCTGTCACGCATGGGGTCGCGGGTTCGAGTCCCGTCCAGACCGCTAAAATTGGGAAAGGTTTTCAGAGATGAAAACCTTTTTTGCCCAAAATAGGTTTTTGAAAAATCTGTTTAGGTTCCAATAAAGTATCTAAGATTAGTTGTGTTGTTTCGCTACGACTTTGTAACTCGTAGCAGGTTTAGTAGTTAGACCAATGAAAAGCTTTCCACTTTATTGTGGATGGCTTTTTTGCTTTATACCACTTTAGGCTACTTGTTTTTTTGGCTTTAAGCATAAAAGTAAACATCATAGGCTTCAATAATTTGTTTTTTTCTTGTAATTGATTGAAAATTTGTAACTTGTCTTGCCTTTTGAGTATAATGATATTTGCGGGCAATTATCAATCAACCAAACCAATTTTCACCGATGAAAAAACTATTACTAACCCTTGCTTTATTTTTTTCAACTGCAATTTTATTAGCCCAAAACTTTAATCAACCCACAGAATTCAACAATGTCTGCGATGATAACAATGATGGAATAGCCTCTTTTTGGCTTGGAGAAATCTCATTTGAAATCCTTGGCAATTTAAATGCCCAAGACTATTTGATTACCCATCACGAAACGCAAACGGATGCGACCGTAGGAACCAATGCGTTGTCAAGTCCTTACATGAATATAAATCCTTTTACACAAACCATTTTTGTTAGAATAGTGACTGTTGCTACCAGTGAAGTTATGATTTTGACTTATAACCTGAATGTTAATTCAGGACCACAAGCTCCAACGGTAACAGTCACCAATTGCGCCAGCGTAACTACTAGTTTTCCTTGTTGGGATTTAACTACTGTTGAGGCTCAAATTGTTCAAGGGCAAGTTTCGGTGTTTGTTACATATTATCAAACTTTAGCCGATGCCCAAACTGGAAATAATCCTATTCAAAATCCAAGTTGCTATCTCAGTCCGGTTATGGCTCCAAATCAACCACCGGTTTATTACCGATCAGTTTTTGCCGGGAGTGGTTGTTTTTCTGTCGGTATGATTGAATTGATTACCATTACCTGTGAAAACACAAATTGTCCTGCACCAACGCAGTTAATAGTAAACAGTATTACACCGACTTCAGCAGTAATTGGTTGGACAGCCAATGCCAATGAGTCTTCATGGAATATCATGATTTCTACCAATGGCGAAACAACGGCAACTATTTTTACTCAAGTAAATCCATTTGTTTTAACCGATTTAGCTTGTGGTTCAACCTATGTCTTTTCAGTAAGTGCCAATTGTGACAATAATGGAACGAGTGCCTATGCAGAATGGATTACTTTTGATATTGGACCTTGTGCACCTCAAGCCGGGCAACCTTTTAATTTAATTCAATGTGGAGATACTGCTCAAGCCTGTTTTGATCTCACTTCAAATGATGGTTATATCATGGGTACTTTAAATCCTTCAGAATACACCATCACTTATCATTTATCTCAAGCTGACGCCGATAATGATGCAGCTGCTATTTCTAATCCGGCTAATTTTTGCGCCCAACATGGTCAGGTTATTTATGCGCGACTGGAAGATAATGCCACAATGGAACATCAAGTTTTTGGGTTTGCATTAGTCGTAGAAACTTTTTCAAACAATGTCCTTTTACTTAGCAACATGCAACAGTGTGACGATAATAATGACAGCATAGTCACTTTTGATTTAACTTCGGTTCAGGCGCAAATCAATTCCACCAATGCTTTGGAATATTATCCGAGTTTAGCCAATGCCCAAAATCAAGTCGTGCCGTTTACCAATCCTTCATCTTTAAATATTGGGATTCAAAGTCCAATTACCAATGTTTTTGTTCGGGAAATTGTGCCTAATGGTTGTGATATTATTCATACATTCCAATTGCAAGTCTATGCCAATTGTAATTTAGCCTCTACTTGTGTTGGTGCAAATTCTTTGTGTAATTCTTTGGGCGTTCCTTTTCAGAATACAACCATGATGAGTTCGACTGGAGCTTTTGGTTGTTTAGTTACCACGCCAAATCAAACTTGGTTTTATTTGCCAATAAGCGGAGCAGGAACTATTAATTTACAAATTTCACAAACTTCTGTAAATGGAGTACAATCAGATGTGGATTATATCGTTTACGGCCCATTTTCTTCTTTGTCTAATGCTTGTAGTCAAATATCGCCAAATAACATAGTTAGTTGTAGTTACTCAACTGCAGCAATTGAATATCCTATAATTCCAAATGGACAACCGGGAGAATACTATTTATTGATGGTCACTAATTTTAGTAATCAACAGGGATTAATAACTATAAATGAACTCTCCAGTTCTCTTGGTGCCATAGATTGTTCCGGTTTGACATTGAATGCCTTTTTAGATGCTAACAATAACGGAACACACGACAACGGTGAACAAAATTTCCCATTAGGACAATTTACTTATGAAATCAACGACAATGGAAATGTTCACAATATAGTTTCTCCAACCGGAATCTATAATATTTATGATACTAATGGATCAAATTCCTATGATTTGAGTTATGCGATTGACCCTAACTATATTGCTTCTTATGGTATTACAACCGCTTCTTACAGCAATGTAAATGTAATAATCGGTGCCGGCATGCAAACCTATAATTTCCCGATTACGATAACGCAAACTTATAATGATTTGGCGGTAACGATAGTTCCGATAAATGCTCCAAGACCAGGATTTAATTATACGAATAAAATAGTTTATACCAATAATGGAAATCAAACTATTGCTTCCGGAACAGTGACTTTCAATCACGATGCTTTAGTTTCAATCATCGCAAATTCACAAGCGGGAACAACGCCAATTGCAAATGGTTTTACGTATAGTTTCACCAACTTGTTGCCTTTCGAGTCAAGAGAAATGACGGTTGTGATGCAAGTGCCGACGATACCAACGGTAAACATTGACGGATTATTAACCAATACCGCTTCTATTGTTCCGCTTACCGGTGATGTAGTTCCGGAGAATAATTCGGCAGCCAACACCCAAATCATTATTGGAGCTTATGACCCGAATGACAAAATGGAAGCCCATGGCGAAAGAATACTGCATTCGACATTTACACCAAACGATTTCTTAACGTATACGATTCGTTTTGAAAATACCGGAACTGCCGATGCGATTAACGTTAGAATTAACGATGTTTTAAATTCGCAATTGGATGTGAATAGCGTTAGAATGATTAGCGCCAGCCATTCGTATGTTATGGACAGAATAGGGAATAATATCAATTGGTATTTTGATGACATTATGTTGCCGCCATCTGTAGCCGATACGAACATAGGAAAAGGTTATATTACTTTTATGGTTAAACCAATGCCGGGTTATGCCGTAGGCGATATCATTCCGAATACGGCTTCGATTTACTTCGATTTCAATCCGGCGATTGTTACCAATACATTCAATACTGAATTTGTACAACAATTAAGCGTTGGCGAATTTGAAAATGCAGATTTTGTATTCTATCCAAATCCGGTGTCAGATATCGTAACCATTACCGTTAAAAACAATGGAACAATCAATAACATTGCCGTTTACGATGTGTCAGGTAAAATGATTATGGCGCAAAAATCCGCTAATTCTTTATCCACTCAAATGTTAGACTTGTCTTCTGTTTCCAAAGGAATGTATCTTTTAGAAGTGACAACCGATGCTAACTTGAAAGTAGTGAAGAAATTGATAGTAGAATAATTTTTAAGTTCTAAATAACAAGGCCTTCTTTCGAGAAGGCTTTTCTTTTTTGGGCAAACCGTAGCTTCGTGAATATAATTTCTTATTTTTGAAACTGTTAATCCGATGGAAACCTTACATGAAAAAAGCATTCGCTTTATTTTTACTAACCTTATGTATTTCCTGCCAATACTTGGAGAAGAAAGTGCCTTCCGAACAAGAATTGTTAGACAAGCAAATGCAAGAAATCAATTGGAAAGAAGTCGATGAATATCCTTCTGTAGGCGATTGTGAAAAATTAACAGATGCCAACCAACGCAAACAATGTTTTTTCGACTTTTTAACCGCTACAATCGAACAAAAACTAGCCATTGATACTTTGGCGACAATGTTTCCAAAATTAGACACGATAGAAGTCAGAGTGACTGTCTTACCCGATGCCACTTTAGAATTCAAACCCGAATTCCCAAAAGATTCCGTAGCCTACGACACCATCAAAATCGACAGTATTCTTCGTGCGCGTCTAATCGATTTTCCCAAAGTAAATCCGGCTTTAAAAAGAGGTATTCCGGTCAAAACACAGTTTGTGCTTCCGGTGATTATTAAGCAGGAATAATTTTTTTAGGAGCTTTTTCCGGCTTTACGTTACAATCTTTTTATAGTTTGTCACCCTGAGCGCCGTCGAAGGGCTTTTTACAAACTATAAAAAGGATTTTCACTGCTATCCGGGCTATTTAGAAAATTGTCTGCCTTTCCAAGAAAAACTACCAAACAAAGAATAAATCCCAACCAAACTCGAGTAAAAAGGATAAATAATGCTGGTCGCTAAAGGCAAAATCCATTTTCCTTTTAATAAATAGCGGTTGGTTTTATAAAGCAACCAATAATCCACCAAATATTTAGCCGAAAACACACCAAGCAATAGGCGTAAGTCAAATATCCCGATTACAGACAACAGACAACCGACAACCAACCCAACATTCATCATTAGTATGATAACCGCTAAAAACTTCGCATAAGTACTTTGGTAGCCGGTAGTTTTGCTTGCCCAACGAACGCGCTGCATAAAGAAGTGAAACAAATCGTTTTCAGGTTTGGTTTTAACGATACTTTCCGTGTTTTTTAGGTAATGAATTTTGTCCAAATGATGCTTTGTCGCTTTTTGCAATAAGAAGACATCATCGCCACTCGCCATTGTGTCATTGCTGTTAAAACCATCCAATTCGTTGAAGAGTTTTTTGGTGTAGGCAAAATTAGCGCCATTACACATAAACGGTTTCCCAATCCCAAAACTGCCTATCGTTGTGCCCTGCAAACTCAATAAATCTAGTTGTTGGAACTTGTGAAACCAGTTGTTTTTTGTTTTATAAGCGACAGCGCCAACAATCATTTCGGGTTGGTTTTTTTGAATGTAATCGTCTAAAGTCAGCAACCAATTTTTAGGTACAGTACAATCGGCATCAGTGGTAATAATCCAATCGTGTTTGATAATCGGAACCGCGCGTCCAATCGCATCTTTTTTGGGTGAATTCGACAAACGTAAATTCTCTAAAAGTGTCGTATCCAAAAACTCATGCTCTAATCGCCATTTGATACAAACACGCTCCGAACTGTCGGTCGAGAAATCATCGACCATCACAATCTCGATTAATTTATAGGGATAATTGAGCTTCGAAAAGGATGCTAATAATTTAGGCAAATTCTTTTCCTCATTGCGAAACGGAAGAATAATGGAAAAAGCCGTTTTGGGTTCAACATCCGTTCTTTTAAAAGATTTCACTTTGTCATAACCCAAAATCAATTGAACCATTAGGATGACATAAAGTAATAATACCAAGTAAAGCGCAATTGTAATTAATTCCATTTCGGTTTAAATTTTAAGACAAAATAACTTCCGATAACCACCGGTAAAACGACATTTAAAAACCACATCAAAGTGGAAATAAAAACAACAATCCATTCGTTAACACCCAATTTTCCGAAGAAAAAAATCGCGACACTTCCTTTTACAGCAAAGTCTAAAAACTGAAAACTCGGTAAAGAAGAAGCCAAAAAATAAACCGCCGCAATCGATGCCATCATTGTTAGATATGGTAAATCTACATCAAAAGCCAGAAATAAAAAATAGTATTGGTGCGAAAAAACCAAGTAACGCCCAATAGCCAAGAGTATATTTTTGCTGTGAATGGTTTTCGGGATTTCGTTGATTTTGGCTAAAATTTTTTCAATGGAATAGCCCTTGACTTTTATTGATTTCGTCAAAAAAGAGATTCCGAAAAATAAAATACAAAATCCAACAATAATTAAAGCCCAAAACTTATAACCCAAAATCCATAAACCAATCGTCCCGAAAATAACTGTCAAAATCATTTGGATTCCGTTGCAAATCAAGTTGAGGAAAATGATTTTTTTGGTTTTCTTTTTGTCAAAATACAACGCTTTTCCGGCATACTCGCCTAACCCATTGGGCGTAAAAATTCCCGCAGTTAAAGCACCAAGCACTTGTTTAGTCGATTCGCCTACGGAAATCGGTTTGATGAAAGAAACCAGATTTTGCCATTTCAAGATTTCTAAATAACGATTGGCAACACTAAAGGAAAGTAAGAACAGTATTCCTAAAACTGATTGTTTTTCTTTGACTAAAGTGCTGAACTTTTTCCAATCGAGTTGGTCATTATTCGCCAATTGGTCATAGATAAAATAAAAAGCAGCAGTTACAATCAAAAGTTTGATTAAAAAAACGACGAATTGTTTAGCTTTGTGAGGAATTGCAATCATTGTTGCAAAAGTAGGTAAATGGATTTGAAGATTTGAAGATTTGAGAATTTGAAAATAAATTAAACCGACAACCCACAACTGACAACTGACAACGAAAATGAACGAACGCATCATATTAGGAATTGACCCAGGAACAACCATTATGGGTTTTGGGTTAATCAAAGTAGTCAACAAAAAAATGGAGTTCCTTCAGTTGAACGAACTCATTTTGAGCAAATATGATGACCATTACACCAAGCTGAAAGTCATTTTTGAGCGCACCATCGAACTCATCGAAACCCATCATCCTGATGAAATAGCGATTGAAGCACCATTTTTCGGAAAGAATGTGCAATCGATGTTGAAGTTAGGAAGAGCGCAAGGCGTGGCAATGGCCGCAGGTTTATCACGTCAAATTCCCATCACCGAATACGAACCCAAAAAGATAAAAATGGCCATCACCGGCAACGGAAATGCCAGCAAAGAGCAAGTGGCTAAAATGCTCCAACAGCTTTTAGGCTTGAAAGAATTACCCAAAAATCTCGATTCAACCGATGGTTTAGCGGCGGCGGTTTGTCATTTTTTCAACTCGGGTAAAGTAACCGGAACAAAAAGTTATACCGGTTGGGATGCTTTTGTAAAACAGAATGAAGAACGAATAAAAAAATAGTGTTCAGTATTTAGTGCTCAGTAAAAAGTTCTGACCACTAAATACTGACCACTGACCACTAAACATGAGCGGCATCTACATCCATATTCCTTTCTGCAAACAAGCTTGTCATTACTGTGACTTTCATTTTTCGACTTCCTTAAAGAAAAAAGACGAAATGGTTTTGGCTTTGGCCAAAGAAATAAAAATGCGTAAAAGTGAATTTGAAGATGAGGTTGTCGAAACCATTTATTTCGGCGGCGGAACACCAAGTATATTGTCCATTGCAGATTTAGAGTTGTTGATTGATGCCGTTTATCAAAATTATACTGTTGTCGACAATCCCGAAATCACTGTCGAAGCCAATCCCGATGATTTAACCGAAGAACGAATAACTGAATTATCCAATAACCGAATCAACCGTTTGTCCATCGGAATCCAATCTTTTTTTGAAGATGATTTAAAGCTGATGAATCGCGCGCACAATGTGGAAGAAGCCAAAAAGTGTTTGGAAATCGCCACGCAATATTTCGACAATATTACCATCGATTTGATTTACGGCATGCCGAACATGAGTAATGAAAAATGGCTTCAGAATATCGAAATGGCTTTGTCTTATAATATTCCACACATTTCGAGTTATGCTTTGACTGTCGAGCCAAAAACGGCTTTGGACCTATTCATCAAGCAAGGCATCATTCCGCAATTGGATGACGAATTGGCACAAGAACACTTCAATATTTTGGTAGACAAGTTAGAGGAAAACGGATTCATACATTATGAATTGTCCAATTTTGGAAAAGAGAACTATTTTTCTAAAAACAATTCCAGTTATTGGTTGGGCAAAAAATATATCGGAATCGGTCCGTCAGCACACAGTTATGATGGCGAAAAACGCGGTTGGAATGTGTCTAATAATTCACTTTACTTAAAATCTTTAGCCGAAAATCAATTGCCGATTGAAACCGAAACCTTAACCAAAACAGATCGGTATAACGAATACATCATGACCGGTTTGCGCACCATTTGGGGCGTTTCTTTGGATAGAATCGAAACCGAATTTGGGCCAAAATACCTTGACTATTTGAATCAACAATCTGCTAAATACATCGAAGATCATTTGCTTTTTGTAGATGACAATGTTTTGCGAACTACCAAAAGCGGTAAGTTTTTAGGAGACGGAATTGCAAGTGATTTGTTTTTGCTAAATTTGGAATGATTTAACCGCAAAGCTCGCAAAGATTACGCAAAGAATAAGATAATTATGATAGAGAATGGATTGTCTGAAGTGTATTTGACTTTGCTTTTTTGTTTATAAAACATTGTATACTAGCATTTTAGATTACAATTACTAAGGGTGTTTGTTTTGTGAAATGATAAAAAAACGGAATAAAAAGAATTGTAAATAATCTTTAAACCTTTGCAAGCTCTGCGTAATTCTTTGCGAGCTTTGCGGTTAAACAATATGATAGCAATAATAAACAACTTCCAAATCGACTTATCAAAACCCATTGATATCTCTATTCCATTATCCAATACCGATGCCAATCCGATTGCGTGGTATATTGAAAAACCCGAAATTGAACCGGTTAAATTTGGCGATTGGGTTGGAAAAGTATCCGAAGGCAGTTCGACCAACTTCAACAATATTTTCTTCAATCCACACGGACACGGTACGCACACCGAATGTCTCGGACATATTACCAAAGAATTTTACAGCATCAATCAATGTTTGAAGCAGTTTTTCTTTACGGCAGAATTGATTTCAATTGAGCCCGAAAGGATAGTTGATGATTTAATTATCACTAAATTTCAAATAGCCTCCGCTTTGGCTGGTAAAACACCAGAAGCCATTGTCATTCGGACTTTGCCCAATGAAATAAGTAAAAAAAATAAAAATTATTCACGCACTAATCCGCCCTATTTATCAGAAGAGGCTTCGATTTTCATTCGAGAAAGCGGCATCAAACATTTGCTGATTGATTTGCCAAGTGTCGATAGGGAAGAAGACGAAGGGAAATTATTAGCACACAAAGCCTTTTGGAATGTCAAAAATGTCAACAATCTCAATACAGATGCTCGATTGGATTGTACAATTACCGAAATGATTTATGTAAACGACGAAGTTCAAGATGGAAGTTATATGCTGAATTTGCAAATTGCTTCTTTTGAAAATGATGCATCGCCAAGTAAACCTGTTCTTTATAGTATTCAGTGTTCAGTAGAATAACGTAGAGAACAAAACCCAATATTTGAAACTTAAACGATTTAACTGATTACTAAAAATTGACCACTGACCACTAATGATCACTGTTTCAACCGATAAAAATAAGCTTGACGTTCCATTTATCCAAAACTTCCTGAAAGATATTTATTGGGCAGCCGGAAGAACGATTGAAGAGGTACAAACTACGATTGATGCTTCGGTTTGCTTCGGGATTTATTTGGATGACAAACAAATTGGCTTTGCCAGAGTGATTACGGATTATGCCGTTTTTGCTTATTTGATGGATGTATTTATTGACGAACAACATAGGGGAAATGGTTATTCTTCTCTGTTGATTGAAACAATGATGAAAGAACCCCAATTACAACAAGTCAAGATTTGGCGTTTGGCAACGTCTGACGCCCATTTTTTATATGAAAAATTTGGATTTACAGCCTTGGCGCATCCCGAAAAAATGATGGAAAAAGTAATACCATGAACATACAACAACTCTACGAATTTTGCCTTTCTAAAAAAGGTGTAACTGAACACTTTCCGTTTGATGAAGACACTTTGGTGTTTAAAGTCGGCGGCAAAATGTTTTGCCTAACTTCGCTTAAGGAATGGGAAAAAGAAACACCATCACTCAATTTAAAATGTGATCCGGAACGCGCCGAAGAATTACGTGCCGAATACGACGCCATTAAGCCCGGTTATCACATGAGTAAAATCCATTGGAATACGGTTGATTTCCATGGCGATGTTTCGGATAAAATGATGTGCGAATTGATAAATCATTCCTATGAATTGGTTTTCAAAAGTTTGACTAAAAAAATTCAAAACGAAATTCTCGAAAATGAGAATTAGGCATTACTTTTGCTAAAAATTTTGCGTCAAATTAAAACACCAAACCATGTTAGATAATTTAAAAAAGATATTAAACGAAGACCAAGATCCAAAGGCGATTGAGAAAATCACCGCCAAGTTGGATAATTTACTAATGTCAAACGAAGAAATCGGATACATCGCTGTTCAAAAAAAACCAGCTGTAAACATGTTTCCCGACAGCATTGTCGTGACCAATAAAAGAATCATCCTTTGCAAACCTAAAAACTTAGGCTTGTCAATGGAATTTATCGATTATGATTGGGATGATATTGAAGCGAGTTTTGTAAAAGAAGGGATTTTAGGGGCTGATTTTACATTTTCTACCAAGTCAGATTTGACGCATACCGTTGATTATTTACCTAAAAATCAAGCGCGTAAATTATACACTTTTGCCAAAGAGCAATTGGATTTATTAAAGCATCCAAAAGTAGACACGCCAATTGTTGAGCAACCCAAAGCCGTTGAGGTTATTGAAGAGCCACAAGTCATCGAAGAACCCGAAGTAATTGAGGAAGTAGCTACTGTAGAAGTAATCAATTATGCAGAAATTATTCCGGTGGAGCAATCAGGTTACCGTGACGAAAAACAATTTCCGGATGACAGATCGGGTTTGGCAGAATTGTCTCAAGACGAACTGTTCGAAAAACTACAGAACTACAAAAAGTTACTAGACAACGGATTGATTCTTCAAGGTGAATATGATAATTACAAAAAAGAGATTCTAAGCCATATGTAATTTAAGGCAATAGTGATAAGGCAAAAGGCAATAGTTAAATTTTCTAACTATTGCCTTTTTTACTTTTGCCTAATGCCTACCTAATCCTACATCGATTTCTTCTGCTTATCCACAAAACCATCAGCTTGAAGTTTGAGCAATTCGATAGCACCTTTTTTCTTGTAGTGGTATAATTCTTTGTCGTCGCGAATGTCGGCATAAACCTTATCGTAAATCTCGGCATCGGTTTTCTTTTGCAATTCGCTTTGGTAACGGTTTTGTTCAATGACATTTTTGATGCCCATTTCTTGGTCTTCTTGTTTCAAATCGTATTCGCCTTTGGGGGATAATAATTTGGCGAAAATAGGAGAAGTTTCAATGGCTAAAAACAACAACATGATAAAAAAGGATGGCAACCAAGGCAATTTTCCTAAAGCATTAATTCTTGCCATTAAACCATCGAAACTGTCAATGATAGGTTGAGATTCTGAAACTTTTTTATCCAAATCAGCTTGAAGTGTTTTGCTTCGGGTTTCTTTTTCGGCTATAGCATTCGCACTCGAAATTTTTAACGAATCCAATTGTTTGATGGCCAAATCATGTGCGGCACGTTTCTCTTTGTATATTGGACCTTTGCCCATTTTTTTCGTTCCGGCTGAACCTTCAGCTTCAGTAATATAGGAATCGTATAAGGCCGAAACCTCTTTTTCTTTTTTGGCAATCGATGACTTTAAGCTGTCCATTTCGGCTTTGTTTTTATCAACATCGCCTTTGAAATAATTAGACACCTGATTTTTATTGGCAATCGCCATTTCATTTTTCTCCTTTAATAAAACGGTATTGATTTCTTTTTCAAAAATTTTTATTTCCAAGGGTTTCGATATCACGATGGCGATGATAATGGCCAACAAAATTCGAGGCGAAGCTTGAATAAATTCGTCTAAAAAACGATCTCTTTTTTTGATGGTAGAAACGATAAACCGATCGAGATTGAAGATTAAAAATCCCCAAATCAATCCAAAGAAAACCGCGGTATAAATATTGTCGAAAACGGTATAAAGCGCATAACTGCCGGCAATAAATGCCATTACTGCTGTAAAAAATACGGTAGCGCCAATGCCTGCGTATTTGTTTTGTTCGCCATTGGAACAAGAGTTCACGATGTCACTGTCGACACCGGAACAAAGAAGGAAGAAACGTTTTAACATGATGATTGATTTTACTCCGAAACGGGTTCGGAAGATTTTGATTATGATGATTATACAAATATAACGCCAAAACTTTTGGTTTATTGTAAGACGTTGATAATTAATTTAATGATGGGTTGAGAGTAATTTGATAGTGACTTAAAAACTTTGTTTTTATATTGGTAAATTAAAATAAAAGATTACTTTTAAATGGTAAATATTTGGTTATGAAACATTTTTACTTATTCTTTTGCTTACTCTTCTGCGGTTTAGTTAATGGACAAATCATCAATTTTCCGGATGCTAATTTTAAAGCGAAATTGATGCAGCCTTATGTAGCAGTGACCAATAATCCAAATGATATATATCTTGATTCCAATAACGATGGTGAGCTTGAAGTGAGTGAAGTTGACAATGTTTGGCAACTGGATGTGTCCAATGCGAACATTTCAGATTTAACAGGGATAGAATACTTTACCAGTTTAAAATACCTCAATTGTAATAACAATTTACTGACTACAATCTCTATATTGGCGCCGACAGCTTTGTCAATGTTGTACGCCAATCACAATGCCTTAACTTCAGTTAGTGTAAATTGGGATTCCTTTAAAGAAGGTCTTGATTTGAGTTATAACAATCTTACCTCTTATACGATTGAAAGCGGTACTTATTACGAAACCGTTAATCTGAGTCACAATCAGCTTACGAGTTTAGTCATTGATAATGCTACTTTTGAGTTTTTCAGTGTCAGTCATAATAATTTAACGACCATTCAAGTTAATGGAACTACTTCTGCTTATTCCAGTGCCGATTTTAGGAATAATCAATTTTCACTTTTAGATCTTTCACTTTTTAGTTTTAACAATGAGTGTGATGTTTTTCTTGGAAATAACATGGTTGACAGAGTCCTTTTTAGTGAAAATTACATACAACCGGGGAATATTTATTATAACTCCAACAACACTTTTTTTGATTTAGGAAATTTTAGGATGATTACTTCTTGTGATCCGGAAGATCAAGGGCATCTCAGTATTTCTAATAGTCCAAATTTGGAATATGTCATTTTAAAAAACGGATTCAATCATACTACTGTTAGTTGTAATGAAGGAGGTGATATTTTTCAAAATCCTGCATTAAGCTTGAGTATTTGGAGTTGTCCTAATTTATCCTTTATCTGTGTGGACGATGGCGAAAGGCCTAATATTCAATCAAGAATCAACCAATTGGGGTTGCAAAATCAGGTTCAGGTCAATTCTTATTGCACATTCACTCCTGGTGGCATTTATTATACGGTAAGCGGAGAAACAAAATTTGATTTTAATGCCAATGGGTGTGATATTAATGATTTCCCAATTCCTTATCAAGAGTTTACCATTACCAATGGCAGTGAAACAGGCACTATAATTTCTGATGCTTCCGGGAATTATACACTAAATGTTGGTTTCGGAACGCACACCATAACACCGGTTCTTGAGAATTCAGCAGCATTTGCAATCACACCAGCCAATGTCACGGTCAATTTTCCAACCCAAAACAGTCCGCTGAATCAAAACTTTTGTTTGTCCGCAGGCGCAGCAATACATGATTTTGATATTACCTTAATTCCGCTAAGTCCAGCGGTTTCTGGATTTGATGCAAATTATAAAATAGTCTACAAGAATACCGGAAACACTATTGACAGTGGAATGATATTACTAAATTTTCCCGATGCAACTTTGGATTTTGTTGCTGCTTCAATCACTCCAACAGCCATTTTAGGTGGAGCTTTGAGTTGGTCATTTGCGAATTTATTGCCGTTTGAAACCCGAACAATAAACTTAACGTTCAATCTTAACAGTCCGATGGAAACGCCTCCATTGAATAGCAATGATGTGTTGAGTTATACAACTTCTATAAGCGAAACCGATGCAGCAATACCGTATCTTAATACCCATTCATTGAATCAGACTGTCGTGAATTCTTTTGATCCAAATGATAAAATTTGTTTAGAAGGAGAATCGTTGAGCAATGATTTTATTGGGAATTATGTTTCCTATCGAATCAGATTTGAAAACACAGGCACTTTTCCGGCACAAAACATAGTGGTAAAAGATGTTATTGATGCTACCAAATTTGATATTTCAACTTTAACGCCAATCACCGGAAGCCATAGTTTCTTCACAAGAATTACGGGAAATACCGCTGAATTTATTTTTGAAAATATCAACTTGCCATTTGATGATTCTATCAATGATGGCTATTTGGTTTTCAAAATAAAATTGTTGCCGAGCGTAATTCAAGGCGTGACGTTTAGCAATCAAGCGAGTATTTTCTTTGATTATAATTTTCCGATTGTTACCAATACTACAAGTTCTGTAATTGCCGTTTTAGGGCAAAATGATTTTGAGGCAGATAATCTATTTACGATTCATCCTGTTCCGGCTAAAAATATTTTGCATATTGAGACAATGGATAACTTAGATGTCAAAGCGATTGAAATCTATAATAACTTAGGGCAAATTGTCCAAAAAGAAATTGGAAATAAACAAACCATCAACGTTTCACGACTGGCAAAGGGAAGTTATTATTTGAAAATCAAAACAGATGATTCCAGCTATTCGAAGCAGTTTTTAAAAGAATAGTATTTTACATTGCTATTTCCGAAACCAATTCGCCTTTTTCGTATTTTTTGATGCCAATAACTTTACCGTTTGGATCAAAAAAAGTCCATTCTCCAATGATATACCAATGCGTTCCGTCTTGTTCTTCTACCATCATCGATTGACCGGTTGAAGTAATGTTGCCTTTGTGGTCAAAAGTTTTGATATGACAAATGCCATTCAAATATCTCTCGGTCTTAACTAGTTTTCGGTTTTGGTAATATCTCCAAGTTTTGATTTCTATACTCTTTTTGTATCGTCCTTTTGATTTGTATTGAATGCCGTTTACCGTGTCTTTGTAAACCCATTTTCCAACGCGGTCATGATTTACCGTTTTATTGATTTTACAACTGCAAACCAATAAAAAAAGCATCAAAAAGGATAGAATTCTCCAATTCATCTACTCAGATTTTATGGAAATTGGCAAACTGTACATTGTTCTCACCGGTTTTCCGTCTATTTTTCCCGGTTTCCATTTGGGTGAATTTTTCAAGACTCTTTCGGCTTCTTCTCCAGTACCGTAACCCATGTCTCTGAGGATTTTTATGTTGGATAAACTTCCGTCTTTCTCCACGATGAAACTGGCAAAAACCTTTCCTTTTAGTTTGTTTTTGGTTACTTCTTCCGGTATTTTATAGTTGGCGCCAATGTATTTGAAAAAGGCTTCCAGTCCTAATTCAAACTCGGGTTTTTCAGTCAATTCAGCTACCGATTTAACATCACTACTGTCTTTTTTTATGGGTACTTCCGGATTGTAGGTTGGTTTTGGTTTCTCGATAATTTTACTTTTTTTGACTGTATCTTTGATATACAAATTATACTCTTCCTTTCCTTTGGTATGCCAAACGATTGTGTCCGGATTGCTTTGGTTTAGGATTTCATCGACTTTGTTTTTTTTGTAATTTGAGATGACCATTTTTAAAGTGTCATTTCCGAAATGCAAATGGCTGTTTTTTAGATTTTCGTCAAAATATTTTTTGGTATACAACGTGTATTGGTATTCTTGAGGAAAACGTTTTGAACGAGCATTTTTGTGCACAAAACTATAAGTATAATGCGAAAAATCGGTTCTCTTGTACTTTTGAATCTCGGCTGCGCTACTTGTTTTGCCATTAATCCACACCGCCATATTTTTGGTTTTCATTTTCTGAAACAAAGGTTCCGGAATTTCTTTTTCGATGATCATATCGGGAACCCAACTCAAATACTTTCTTTTTTCTTCAAGGGTTAGTTCTTCATACATTTTGTCAATCGTTGTACCGTTCCTTGCATCTTTCAAAATGACTCTGACGTTGGAGTAATAACGATCTCTAATCTTATCTTCATTAGTTATGCTTTTTTCAGCCTTATTTGTTGTCGGTAATGCTGTTTCTTGCGCCACAATTTCCACACAGCATAAATAAATCAATCCGAAAATTATGGGTAAAATGGTTGCTTTTTTTAGCAAAGCCAATGTTTTAGAAGTGTTTTTAGTCATCATGATTAAGCGTTTTTTGGTTACTAAATAATTCAAATTACTGGCCAAGCAAATCGTTGGGTTCTCGCTTCCTTTTTGCAATAGCAAGCTTTGGTAAAACGGAATATTATTATAGGTTACCACCACTTTTTCATCGGCGAGGAATTCATGGTTGAGTTGGATGGCTTTTTTATAAAAGTAAAATAGCGGATTGAACCAAAAAACGGTTTTCAAAGACTCAATAAACAAGATGTCTAATGTGTGTTTTTGATTAACATGAACCAATTCGTGGGTGTATAATTCGTCTTCAATTTTTCGCAGATTGTAGTCGTCAAAATTGATAAAAATAGAATTCAAAAAAGTATGTGGAAGTATTTTTTCATCAATTAAAACCAATTGCGCGTTTTTGTATTTTATAATTGGATTGGAATTTGATTTTGAAGTTAGTTTCCAAATGTTTTTACCGAATCTGAACACAAGAATAAGTGTTGTCAATCCATATAAACCCCATAAAAAAAGTGAAGTATAATTGATGGTTTCGGTTGCCGGAACGATTTCAGGTGAAATTGGAATCGGCATGTAAATCGGTTCTGGAATTGCTGTAACCGGAATTTCTTTGATTATTTCAAAAGTTATAAACGGAAGCACGAGTGAAATTGCAATCGAAAACAATAAGTAAAACCGATTGAATTGGTGCATTTTTTCTCTTTCAAGGACCAAATGATAAAAGCCAAGAAAGACAGTCAGGCTGATGCTGGATGTAATTAGGAAGTCGGTCATTTTTTCTTTTTTTGAAGTTCAACATCAATAATTTTTTTTAGGTCTTCTAATTCTTTTTCCGATAAATTGGTTGAAGTCGTAAAGAAGGAAGCAAACTGAGAAGCCGAATCGTTAAAGAAGTTTTTAATCAATCCGTTTACGTGTTTGGAGAAATAGTCCGATTTTTTGACCAATGGATAATATTCTCGTGAGTTTCCAAATTCGTTATAAGCCACAAACTTTTTGTCAATCATTCTTTTCAAAAGTGTTGCCACGGTTGTCGTTGCCGGTTTGGGTTCGGGAAAGGCTTCTAATAAATCTTTCATGAAGGCTTTCTCCAATTTCCACAAATGTTCCATTAATTGTTCTTCTGAATTGGATAACTGCATTGTGCTGAGGTTTTTAACATTAACTCTACAAATGTAGAATAAAAAATCAATTCTACAACTGTAGAGTAAAAATTTAACATTTACGTCTAATTTATTATGGTTTGCGTTAGGGATTGAAGCATTGTTTGAGCTCTCCCGATTTTTATCGGGAAGCGAGTGCGTAAAGCCCGCCGCTATTGCTTGTGTTTGGTTTCTGTTTAAGAAAGAATTTCTGCAATAGTGAACGCCCAACAAATAAAAAATCCGTTTATTCAAAAAAGGAATAAACGGATTTTCTTTGTGACTTTGCGTCTTTGCGAGCAATATTACTTACTCAACTCCACAAAATATTTATAAAACAATGGAATCGTTTCAATCCCTTTTAAGTAATTAAATACTCCGAAATGCTCGTTAGGCGAGTGAATTGCATCAGAATCTAAACCGAATCCCATCAAGATAGTTTTTGATTTTAATTCTTTTTCAAATAAAGCCACAATCGGAATACTTCCGCCGGAACGCACCGGAATGGCTTGCACGCCGAAGGTTTCTGTATAGGCTTTGTTCGCGGCTTGATAACCAATGCTGTCGATAGGCGTTACATAACCTTGTCCGCCGTGATGTGGTGTTACTTTTACTTTCACGGCTTTTGGAGCGATGCTTTCGAAGTGCTTTTTAAATAATTCGGTGATTTCCTCCCAATCTTGATTCGGAACCAAACGCATAGAGATTTTGGCGTAAGCTTTGCTCGCAATAACTGTTTTGGCACCTTCACCCGTATAACCTCCCCAAATTCCGTTAACGTCTAAGGTTGGACGAATCGAGTTTCTTTCATTGGTTACATAACCTGTTTCACCATAAATATCGGCGATGTCTAAGGCTTGTTTGTATTTGTCTAAAGAGAATGGTGCTTTCGCCATTTCAGATCTTTCGGCTGCCGAAAGTTCTTCTACTTTGTCATAAAATCCTGGAATGGTAATGTGGTTGTTTTCGTCATGCAACGAAGCAATCATCTTGGTCAATACATTAATCGGATTGGCCACAGCGCCGCCGTATAAACCGGAATGTAAATCGCGATTTGGTCCGGTTACTTCTACTTCTACATAACTCAAACCACGCAAACCGGTTGTAATTGATGGCTGTTGGTTGGATATCATTCCGGTATCAGAAATTAAAATCACATCGCAACTTAGTTTGTCTTGGTTTTTTTCTACGAACCAGCCTAGACTTTTGGAACCCACTTCTTCTTCACCTTCAATCATGAATTTCACGTTACACGGAAGCGAATTGCTTTGGATCATGTATTCAAAAGCCTTGACGTGCATGTACATCTGACCTTTGTCATCACAAGCGCCACGGGCAAAAATCGCTCCTTCCGGATGGATTTCAGTAGTTTTGATTACCGGTTCGAATGGAGGCGAAGTCCATAAATCAATTGGATCCGGCGGTTGCACATCATAATGACCGTAAACCAGAACCGTTGGTAAATTCTTGTCGATGATATGTTCCCCAAAAACAATTGGATAACCCGGCGTTTCGCAAATTTCTACAAAGTTACAACCGGCTTTTTCCAAGCTGGCTTTTACGGCATCGGCGGTGTTGATTACGTCTTGGGCATAAGCGCTGTCGGCACTTACGGAAGGGATTTTTAGGAGTTCAATTAACTCATTTATAAAACGTTCTTTGTTTTGTTGAACGTAATTTTTGATGTTGTCCATGGGTTTAAATTTGTTGTGCTTCAAAAGTACAAAATTGAGCGTTATTTTTTTTAATAATTTTCCTTTGAAAGTTTGAAGTTATGATTATATTTGCACTCACGATTTTGCGGGTATGGCGAAATTGGTAGACGTGCCAGACTTAGGATCTGGTGCCGCAAGGCGTGTAGGTTCGAGTCCTATTACCCGCACAATAAAGCTCTAACGAAAGTTGGGGCTTTTTTATTGTTACCAATTGGTTAATAATATGTTTACAGTTTGTTCTTTTAGAGTGTTTTAATTTTTGAAAATTCGATTATTTTTACAGCATCAATACTAATTTGAGGTAAATCTTTTATTCTAATGAAAGGGAAAAAGCTTATGATAACTGTGGTACTGGGAATTTTTGGATTTGTTTTGTTAGCACTGTCGGGGTATTTGCTATATAGAAATAGTTCCAATTCCATTTCGGCGGAAAAACAAAAACAGTTGGAAGAAGCTATTAAGCAAATTGAGGTGTTGAATGCGGAAATTGTTGAAAAGGATAAAATTGTTGACGAAGCAGAGCAAAAAATAAAAACCCTAAGATTTGATACTTTTACCTTATCTGCCGGGCAAAATATTCCCATTATAGAAATTGTGGATAACGATTTAAGTGAAAAAAGTTCGACTGAAGACGGCAATAAGAAAGTACATAAATTAATGTACAATCACCAAATCAAATTCTCCTTAGTCAATGCCGGAAAAAGTTCCTTGAAAGATGTAATATTCTCTATAAAAGATGATTACAACAAAGGCAAAGAAAAAAAGAAAATGGCCAAAGCCGTGGCGAGTGTTGATTATTTGGGTAAAAAAGTGAATGATGCGGAAATGGGCGAGTATGAAAATATTGAAGTCAATACGCTTAATTTAAAATCGAAGAAGCTACTTTACACCAGTAATTTGCCGAGTAGTTTTGGCGTTGCCGATTATCAATACCATGTGATTGTAGAATGGAGTCAAGGGTTTTACCAAATGTTTATCAAGATTGATGAAGTCGACGGAAAGTTAAAATACAATTATGAATTTTTTGATGTCAATGGGAATACGATTGATTTCAATAATCTTGAAAACAACATTAGTAACTAATAAAAAAAGCCTCTCAGTCGAGAGGCTTTTTATTTAAAATTTAAAAACTCCAGCGCGCCTGCTGGTTACTTCACTAGAAATGTTTACAGAACATTTTTTTACTTTCGGCCCTATTTTCCGGTGGTAATCCAGTTGTTAATTTTCTTTTCCAATAAGGCTAAAGGCATCACGCCCGATTCTAATACTTTTTGGTGGAAGACTTTGATATCGAATTTATCTTTCATCTTTTCTTCTGCTTTTTTGCGCAATTCTAAAATTTTTAATTGCCCAATTTTATACGACAATGCCTGACCCGGAATAGCCATATAGCGTTCAATTTCGGCGATGATACTGGCTTCGCTTTCGGCTTCATTTTCCAATGAATATTTGATAGCTTGTTCGCGTGTCCAACCTTTACTGTGTATTCCGGTATCAACAACCAAACGAATCGCACGATGCATCTCGTTACCCAACATCCCGAAATATTGATACGGATCTTTGTACAATCCCAATTCTTTTCCTAAACTTTCAGTGTATAAAGCCCAACCTTCGCCATAAGCGCCAAACCAATTGAACTTTCTGAAATCAGGTAAAAGTTCGTTCTCTTGTTGGAGTGAAATTTGGAAATGATGTCCCGGAATCGCTTCGTGCAAAAACAAATCCTCATCGCCATAATAATTGTAATTGGCTACATCCGGAATCGGAACGTAAAACGTGCCCGGTCTACTGCCATCGGCGGCGCCTTGAGAATATTCGGCACTTGCGGTATTCTCTCTAAAAGCTTCCGTTCTTTTAATTCGGAAGGCGGTTTTGGGTTGTAAAGAGAAAAATTTATTCACATTAGGTTCAATGATTTTGTGTACTCTTTCAAAATTAGCAATTACTTCTTCCGGCGTTTTAAACGGTTTTAATTCGGGCTTGTTTCTCACATGATCAAAGAATTCGATGATGGTGCCTTTGAAACCTACTTGGGCTTTTACTTTTTCCATTTCAGCTTTAATACGCGCCACTTCTTTTAAGCCTAATTCGTGAATTTCTTCGGGCGTTTTAGTAGTGGTCGTCCATTGTTTTACATAGACTTTATACAAGTCAGCTCCGCCTTTCAAACTACCAATTCCGCTTGTGGTTCGGCAAACCGGAACGTAATCGGATTTCATAAAAGCAATAAGCTTTTGAAATTGTGGTGTAAGTTTGGTGTTAATTAAGTCGGCATAAGCTTTGGAAAATTGGTCTTTTTGCTCTTGCGTAAAATCAGCCGGGAATTTTTTGCAGCTTGAATAGAATAAATTATCTTCAACATTGGGCGTTATTACGTCTTGAAATTGCGGAATTATTTTTTCTGCTAAAGCTTTTGGCAAGACTACTTTTTCTTGAATTCCTTTTTTCATATACACCATTGCCGAGTCAATCCACACCGTGTAGGCATCCATTCTTTTTAGGAAGTTTTGATAGTCTTTTTCGGTTTTAAACGGTTGGGCACTTTCGGCACTGGCGTATTGGCCCATGGTTAAATGCGTTCCCCAAAATTGATGAATCGGCGTCAAATTGGCATTTTGTTTTAATAAATCTTTACCAATGGTAATTTCCCATGAGATGATGTCGAAACTGTTTTTTTCTTCTTCTGATAATGAAGTAGTATCAACACTTGCCAGTTCTTTTTCATATTTGGCGTAAAATTCAGCTTGCTTTTTTCGGTGGGAATCAGTCATTTCAAAAACCAGTTGGTCATTGAATTGGCTTTGACCGTTTTGAGTAGCTTCTAAAGGGTTTAGCGCATTTTTGTAATCAAAATAGGTTTTGGCAATGGCATTGATATCACCTTGTTTTTCTTCAGTTTTGCAGCTTACAAAAAAAAGTGACGATAAAATTGCCGAAGAAAATAAATATAAGTTTCTCATAGTTAATGGTTTAGTTGGAGTAAAGCTATTGGTTTTTGGTCAATTGAATTGTTAACAGAATGATAAATTATCCGTGATATACTCGTGAAGCAATGATTCTGTTTTCTTTGATTTCCAATACTTCGGCGACTAACATATCGGCTTCGTTTTCTACGGTTCGAATGTATTCCATAAAAACGCGGTCCGAATTGGAAGTCAAGGAAGTTACTTTATAGTTTAAAGTCGGTAAACGATTAAAAGCGTCTTGCCACCACGTGCGTAAAGCGTCTTTTCCGGTGACTAAACCATTGGTTTCCGGATGGCGGATTTTTAGTTTAGGGCTAAAGTGTTCCGCTTCGTCATCGTACAAGGACAATAATTTTTCGAGGTTGTGTGCGTTGAAAGCTTCAAACCAAAGATGGGCAATTGAGAGATTTTTTTCTGCTGACATATTATTAGAAATAAAAAATCCTCTCGTTAATCGAACGAGAGAATTTTTATAATGGTAAATGTATGATAATTTTTTTAAACGTTTTTCAAATTGATAATTTCCTGTTCAGTCAGGAAACGCCAATTGCCACGCGGTAAATTCTTTTTGGTCAAACCGGCGAAAGCCACACGGTCGATTTTCAAGACATCGTATTTGAAATTTTCAAAAATAGCGCGAACCACTTTTACGTTAGGAGTTCTCAATTTTAACCCGATTTCTGTTTTAGGTTCGCCTTCGATATACGAGATTTCGTCTACGTATAATTTGTGTCCGTCTAAAGTTACACCATTGGAAATTTTCTCTAAATCTTCAAATTTCAAATTCTTGTCTAAAGAAACTTGGTAGATTTTAGCTGATTTTTGATTGGGTAAGCTGAATTTTCTAACCATATCGGTATCATTGGTAAAGATCAACAATCCGGTAGTGTTTTTGTCCATACGTCCAATCGGTTGGATTTTGGCGTTCGTGGCACCACGAACCAATTCCAATACATTTCTGTAATCATCATTGTCTTCGTTAGAAGTGGTGAAATTCTTAGGTTTGTTAAGCAAAATGTATTCTTTGCGTTCCGGTGTTAAAGTCGCGCCGTCAAAGTTGACCACATCACCCGGTTTTACTTTGTAACCCATTTCGGTGATTACGATATTGTTCACTTTCACATTTCCTGATTGAATGTAAATATCGGCATCACGACGCGAGCAAACGCCTGAGTTGGAGATGTATTTATTTAATCGAATGTCATCCGATTTTAAGGGTTTTGCGACATTGTTTTGTACTGCTTTGGCAGGTTTAGCTGTTCTTTTTGCAGCGGCATCTTCAGTGGTTGGCTTAACCTTTTTCGGGCCTTGCGCTCTTTTCTGCATGGCGGGTTTAGGCTTATTAGAGCTTGGTCTCGAACTGTTCGGACGAGAACCACCTCTTTTATTATTGCCTTCATTCTTGTTCATAAATTCTGTAATTTAACTTCGTTCCGTTCGGCCATTTTGGCCTCGGGTGGGTGCAAAGATACGTATTTCAGTGGCTTATACCGCCGATTAAAATGCTATGGTTGGATTTTAGCCCCGATTGTAACAAAATATCCTTTTTTATTTCCGACAAAAGCATCTCTCCCGAAGCTTCGGGAGCGCTCGATGTGACAAATAAAAAAGTTATTGTGGAAAGCGGGAAAAAGGTTTAGCAATTGTACCAAAGTTTGGCTCCTAACGAACAATAGTCTCCACCATTTTTTTGCCGTGAATTAACACCGACGGATCGATGAGTACGATGCAAAATACACCCGAAACTACCAAGAATTTCAAGATGTTGTGCAGTTTTAAATAATCGGGTTTGGAGTTGGATTTCCAGAGTTTTTGCAGAAAAAAAATCAGGATAATCATGCTGATGTAAAAGTAGATATCCATGTAACCGACTTCAAATACTTCGACCAAATAATAGATGGGAATGATGGTGGAAACGGTTAACAGCGTGATTACTTTTTTGGAAAAAGCTTCGCCGAAAAGCACCGGAATGGTTTGATAATCGTTGGCAATATCACCTTTGATGTTTTCTAAATCTTTGATCATTTCTCTGATTAGAATTAATAAAAAGAGAAAAGTGGCATGCGCAAATATCTGCGGATATAAATTTTTATAATACAAAAGAATCGCGAAGAAAGGCAAAACGGCTAGAAATGAAGCAGTCAGATTGCCTATGATGGTGATTTTTTTGAGTTTGTGCGAATAGAACCAAATCAGGAAAATGTAAACGGAGAAAAATAGAACCGCTCGAAAAGAAACCAAGAAAGCTAACAAGAAGACTATGAAATTTACTGAAAAATAGACCTGTAGTTTGGTTTTTTGACTGACCAATCTGTCTAATTGGGATTTGTTTGGACGATTGATTAGGTCTTTTTTGCTGTCGTAAAAATTGTTTATGATATAACCCGAAGCAATGGTCAAACTGGAAACTAAAACGATGATAAACAAGTTGAAATCGAGCAAAACATCGAGTGCTCTTTTTTCGGGAGCCAAAATGAATATGGCCGATAAATATTGGGCTAAAGCAATTACGGGAATGTTGTAACCGCGCACTACAGAAAACATGCTGATGATTTTCAGTAAGGTGTGTTTGGTTTTTCGGCTTAACATTTTGTGTACATTAGTCCTTCGACTGCGCTCAGGATGACAAAAGTGGATTTCATGTTTAAAACTGGTAAACCACTTCCAATTTGTAATCTTTCAGGGATTTTTTGGCCTTTTCTAAATCTTCGGTAAATCCTAGGATATAACCGCCGCCGCCGGAACCGCAAAGTTTTAAGTAGTAATCATTGGTGTCAAGTCCTTTTTGCCAAACGCCGTGAAACGCTTCGGGAATCATTGGCTTGAAATTGTTTAAGACTACTTTAGACAATTGTTTGGTATTGGCAAACAAAGATTTCATATCGCCGCCGAGGAAATTTTCCACGCAAGCGTCGGTGTATTTGATGAATTGTGATTTTAACATTTTTCGAAAACCTTCTTCTTTTAGGTTTTCCATGAAGATGTTCACCATTGGAGCGGTTTCGCCTACGATTCCGGAGTCTAATAAAAACACGGCACCTTTTCCGGTCGCACTTTGAGACGGAATGCCGGTGGCTTCGATATTGTCTTTGGAATTGATCAAAATCGGAATGCTCAAATAGCTGTTTAATGGATCAAGACCGGAACTTTTTCCGTGGAAGAATGACTCCATTTGGGAAAAAATCGTTTTTAACTGCAATAATTTCTCACGGGTTAAATTCTCTAAAACCGTGATTTTGTCGTTGGCATATTTGTCATAAATCGCCGCCACTAAAGCACCGCTGCTGCCAACACCATATCCTTGCGGAATACTGGAATCGAAATACATGCCGCGTTCTACATCGGTTTTTAAAACTTCAATATTGAAAGTTACTAACTCGGGTTGGTCTTTTTGAAGTTGGTCCAAATAGGTTACAAAACGACGCAAACTCGCGTTAGATTTAATCGCTTCTTCGGATGGATTTTCGTCCACTTTCAAAGCGCCGTTGTAAAAATTGTAGGGAATGGATAAACCTTTAGAATCCTTTATAATTCCGTATTCTCCGAAGAGAAGAATCTTTGAGTAAAATAATGGTCCTTTCATATGTTTTTAATTGCTCCTGTGCCAATGGCATCACAAATATAGTTACCATTTTGACAATAGCCAACTAATTCTGTAGTAATAAATTGCATTGCCTGAACTCTAACGTTTTCGGGATACAAAATATGTACGTTGGCACCGGCATCTAAGGTAAAACATATAGGAATATTCGTTTCGTTTCTAAACTTCCAAATTTTATTGATGATTTCCAAGGTATTGGGTTTCATTAGGATAAAATAAGGAATCGAGGTCATCATCATCGCGTGAAGTGTCAAAGCTTCACTTTCGACGATCTTGATAAACTCGGTTAAATCGCCGTCCTCTAAGACTTTTTTGATGGCGGATAAATTCTCATGCGCTTGCGCAAAACGTTGTTCGGCAAAGGGATGATTGTGCATTAAATCGTGTCCGACCGTACTTGAAACTTGCTTTTCGCCTTTATCTACTAATAAAATAGTGTCTCGGTAATTCTTGAAATTATCGTGAATCTTCGATGGAAATTCCACTCCGAATAAATCTGAACTTCCATTGATTTCAGCATGATTTCCCCAAACTACAACACTTCCTTTTACACTTCTACAAGCGCTTCCGGAACCTAATCGGGCTAAGAAAGAAGCTTTTTGGTTAAAGAAATCGTCTGTCATTTCAGTCCCGAAGTTTCGGGATAAAGCTTTTTCCAAAGACATAATATTCATCGCCAAAGCAGCCATTCCTGAAGCGGAAGAAGCAATGCCTGAACTGTGCGGAAAAGTGTTTTCGGTATCTATCGTGAAATGATAATCTTTCAGATAAGGACAATAGATTTCAATACGTTCTAAGAACTTTTGGATTTTCGGTTTGAAATCTTCTTTGGGTTGGCCTTCAAACAGCAAATCGAAAGAGAAATTACTATTGCTCTCTTTTTTGGCGAAAGCCAATTTGGTAATTGTTTTACAATTGTTCAAAGTAAAACTGACTGAAGGATTCGCCGGAACCTGATTTTCTTTTTTGCCCCAATATTTGACTAAAGCAATATTACTAGGTGCACTCCATTGAAAACTTCCGTTTTCGATTACTGTTGAAAATGGTTTTGTCATAAAATCCTTTTCGGACAAGAGCTTAAGCGAATTACTGGAAGAAAGCATAGATTTGATTTTAACTTCGTTCAGTTTGACCAAAATTGGTCTTGAGTAAGCAAAGATAATTTTTTCTTTTTTGAATTGACAAATAGACTTAAGGAGTTTTGATTTTAACCGCAAAGGAAACAAAGAGATACGCAAAGTTCACAAAGAGCATAGTGTTCCTAGTCCTTTCCTCTTGTGCTTAGTGGTTAAACTTTAGTATATTTGACTAAAATTAAAACTTATCGCCATGCAAAAGATTTTAAGAATAGTCCTCGTTGTAGCAACATGTTTGGTTATTGGTTACTTATCCGGAGTAGTTACTCGTGAAAGTATTACGACTTGGTATCCGACATTGATTAAGCCTGTTTTTAATCCGCCGAATTGGATTTTTGCCCCGGTTTGGACAGTACTTTACATCATGATTGGTGTTGCCGGTGGTATGATTTGGAACCGAATAGAGACTGATGAAGAAAATGTCAAAAAGGCATTTAAGTTTTTTATGTACCAATTAGGGTTGAATGCGCTTTGGTCTTATTTGTTCTTCGGATTGCACAATCCGCTATTGGCTTTGATTGAAATTATTTTGCTTTGGTTAGTGATATTTGAAACGTATACTCAGTTTAAGAAAATTGATAAAGTCGCCGGTATGTTGTTTGTTCCGTATTTGGCTTGGGTCAGTTTTGCCACTGTGCTCAATGCGAGTATTTGGTGGTTGAATAGATAAAAAAATCCCGTCTCAATAAAAGGCGGGATTTTTATTTCTATGAATATTCGATTATTGAATTACTAATTTCTTGACGGTTTTAAAATTGTTTTCGGTGTTGATTTCTACTAAGTAAACTCCTTTTGATAAATCGGATAAATCAATTGTTGTTTGATTATCAGATAAAGAAGAAATTGTTTTTATTTTTTTGCCAATAATGTCGTAGAAGACAATTTCTTTGAGGTTTTCGGCTACATTGGATAGATTTACGGTAACCAGTTCGCTTGCCGGATTAGGATACAAAATAATATTATTAGCTTCAAAAGTCGGAATACCCAAACTTTCTACAAATTCTGTATCGAATCTATTGGTCACAATTGCCGGATTGTAATCAAAGAAAATGGAAGCCGTATTCGGAATAATATCACCAATGGCATAACCTGCTTTGGGTTTGATTCTGAAATAAACATAGCCATGACCATCATTGATGTTAATACTGCTTGGCGGTAAATTGATGTCGAAGAAATGCCAAGTCAATTGATTGCCTTCACGTCTTGTGTTTACTGTATGGCTGGCGTTAAGCATTTCAAAAGTGTTTTCGTCTAAATCGGCATGAAGTACATCTTCCACTCTGATAAACTCTGCGTTGGCCGTTCCGGTATTTTCAAAACGAATGGTGTAATACAGATAATCATTGGCAGTAAAATGGTCAAAAACTATTTTGCCCCCGCGAGATTCGGCTTTGTCATTTGGGTCATAAGAACCCACAACCGTTAGGGTAAAAGAGGAAGAATTGTTAGCGAGGTTGGCATCACCATCAACTTGAATTGAAGCGCTATTGGTTAATAAATCTCCTAAATTGACAGTTGGTATCGTTGGAACTTGTAGCGTTACAGTAATATAACGAATTTCATTATAGGCTAAATTGGTAAAGTCATAAGTAAATCCGGTACTTGATGCTGTTGTTCCTGTTTGCGAAATTGAAACTATGGTTACATTTGGGTCTTTGGTAAATGTCAAAGTACCATTTGAAATTGTTCCAAAACTATTGTTTGTATAGCTTACTACAACATCATATGTAAATCCCGGTCTAGGTTGGTTTTGTGGATAAACATAACAAACGGCGTCAATATAAGATTGGTTGGTAGTAATTGGAAAATACAAGTAATTTGCGCCACTTCCGTCGGGTAGTGTTACATTTGTATAAGAGGCATTGGACACATAATAATTGGTCAATTCGCTATTCACAGCGAAATTAATATCATACGAGTTCAGAGGGTTATTTTCATAGATATAATAAGAACCATTATTCGAACTTCCATAAAGATTATTACCTGAATCATTGATTTGATACACAAAATTACCTTGATTAAAATTGAACTCTCCGGTGTCTTTGATGCCATTGTTATTACTGTCTAAGAAAGCGTTTAATATTAAAGCTTCAGCACAGTTTCCACTATTGACACAATCTAACATACAAATGGTTAAAGGTTCAGACCAAGGACTGTTTACTCCAATGTCACAAACTTTTCTAACATATACCGAATAACAGGCATCCGGTAATAGTCCTGTGAAAATATAGGAATTTAAAGGAGCTTGTACGACTATTGAGTTGTCTTCTGTTGGTGGAGGAGCGCCATAAGGAACAATTGAAATTCGGTTGAAAATGTAACCTATAAAGCCACCCGAATTACTCCAATTTAAAGTAAATGAAGTAGGAGTGATGTTGGTTGCCATTAAATTACTTGGCGCCGGACAGGCTTCTCCGCAGTTGTATGTATTCAATGTTAATGTTGTAACTGAAAAACAGGCATTTTGAGTATTTTCAACTCTGGCATATAGTATTTGTATTCCGGGACTAATTAAGGGGATATATCCGCCATCAAGTATAGCGTTAGAACCAGTTTCAGCATCAGCTATTGTTTCATAAAAGGTTATGGTAACACTTGGATCGCCATTAATTATTTGTGGTATGGCATCATTCAAATTATATATAGGCAACTCATTGGTGTCGCAAAACTGTAATATTGCCGAATTGACAGTAGGTCTGGGTAAAACCCTAATATCAACCGTAGCCACATTGACATCATTGGTTGAATTGTTTACTATTCTAATGCCCAACGTTTGGATAGCGGGTTGGATATTACTATAATTGTTTGCATTGATAATCGGATTTGTATTATTCAGAGCGTTAGCATAGGAAGGATAATAAGTAATGGTGTAATTACTTTCAACAACAGCAGCTAAAATTTGTGATGTTAATTGGGTTAAATCAAAAACAGCATATTGATCATTGTTATCATCACATTGAGAAATCGTTGGATATGAAGGTAGAAATTGTGCATTAGCCGTAACAGCAAACAACAATAGAAGTAGTAGTTTTTTCATCCGTTAGTAATTTTGAAACCCAAATTTAACTGATTTTGAGCAAACTACTATATAAACATAAGAAATTTTTTAATGTAAACTAATCACTTTAGCAATTCTCCATTGGTCATTCACTTTTTTCCAAAAAATGGTAAACCGACTGATCTTTTTTGGCTCATTCGGTGGATTGGTTTTGTTGCTAAAGGAATGCAAACCAATTTCAATCGCGCCATAATCTTTAATCGGATAAACCTCAATACTGCCTTTTACCAATGTTCTGGTTACTTTACCGCAGATATTTTTTTTGGTGCCTTCCAAGATATCTTTTTTTGAATTGGATAAGCCGCCTTGGTCATGGTAAAATTCTATATCATCAGCATAGAAATCGGCGTAAGTTTCAAATTTTGTATCACAATTATTGTAAGCGTCAAAAAACGCACTGTCAAGTTTCACAATAGCTTTATACAATTCGGGATTATCCGGTTGGTAATTTTTCGTCAATTGAAAATTATTTGATTTTGGTGTACTGCAACTTTCTAGGAAAAGTATAGCTATAAATAGTACTGAAATAGTGATTGTTTTTTTCATGATGAAGTAATTGAATTCGCTGCCAAAAATCCGCTTGTCCAAGCATTTTGAAAGTTAAAGCCGCCCGTAATTGCATCGATATTGACAATTTCGCCTGCAAAAAATAAATTTTCGTGTAACTTGCTTTCCATTGTCTTAAAATTGATTTCTCTTAAATCAATGCCGCCCGCAGTGACAAATTCTTCCTTAAAAGTACTTTTGCCATTCACTTGAAATTGCCCGTTGGTGAGTTGGTTCGCCAAATTTGTCAATTGTATTTTAGTCAAATCAGCCCATTTCGTCTGCTTCGCCTGTTCGCTATCGTTCGGGTCTGAATCAATTCCTGAAGCCAAAACCAAACTTTCCCAAAGTCGGTTAGGAAAATCAAAAGGAGATTTTTTACCCACAACTTTCTTTGCATGTTCTTGTTTGAGTTCTTTTAAAGTTTCTATAACTTCATCAAAAGTAACGTCGTTGAGCCAATTGACTTCTAAAACGAATTGGTAATTTTTATCGGCTAAAATTCTGGCGCCCCAAGCCGAAAGTCTCAAAATTCCCGGTCCGGACATTCCCCAATGGGTAATCAACAATGGTCCGGAAGCTTCTAATTTACTGCCTTTGACTTTCACATTGGCAAAAGCCGAAACACCCATTAAATCTTTGATTCGAGCATCTTTGATGTTAAAAGTAAAGAGCGAAGGAACTGGTGGAATAATCGTATGATTCATACTTTCCAACAGTTCCCAAATTTTAGGATTGCTACCGGTAGTCATGACTAATTTATAACAAGAATAAGTTTCGTGATGGGTTTCTACTTTCCAGTAATTGTCGCCTTTAAAAAGTGATTGTACACTTTGACCGGTAAGCACATCGATTTTTAATTTCTGGGTCAAGCCCAAAAAACAGTCGATGATAGTTTGAGAGGAATCCGATGTTGGGAACATTCTGCCGTCGTCTTCAATTTTCAATTCAACACCATGTTTTTTGAACCATTCAATGGTATCACCGGAACAAAATTGGTGAAACGGACCGCGCAATTCTTTTTCCCCACGCGGATAAAATTTGACCAAATCATTCGGCACAAAACAGGCATGCGTCACATTACATCGTCCGCCACCGGAAATACGCACTTTTTCCAAAACCGTTTTGCCACGTTCTAAAATGGCAACTTTTAGCTTCGGATTGTTTTCAACGATATTGATAGCTGTAAAAAAACCAGCTGCACCACCGCCAACAATTATAATGTCATAGTTTGAGTTCATAGTCTTTCCGGAAAATCTGTAATAATACCGTCAACGTTTAACGATTTGACAAAGGTAATAGCTGTAGGCTCATTTATCGTCCATGGAAAAACCTTAAAGTGCTTTTCTTTTATTTTTTGAATGTTTTCAGCGGTTATCAAATGATAATAAGGATGAATCGAATAGGCTTTAATAAATTTGGCGAAAGCCAGCGCTAAGTCAAAATCGGTTTCTGTTAAAACCCCAATGCGTATATCCTCATCGTGAAAACGCACTTCCTGCAATGCATTCCAATCGAAACTCGAAATAAGAATTTTGTTCTTGTCGAAAATGTTTTTGTCAATCAAATCTAAAACGCTTTGGGTTGCCGAAAACACTTTGATTTCAACATTAATTTCGCATTGATTGTGCACCAATTCAAATACGTCTCGTAATGTTGGAATCCCTAATTTTCGCAATTCTTTGGCACTATAATCGGTAACCAAACCAACGCTAGAAGTTGTTCGGTCAACAGTTGTGTCGTGAATAACCATTGGCACTTTGTCTATGCTCAATTGTATGTCTAGCTCAATCATGTCAACACCTAAATCGATGGCTTTTTGGAAAGAATCCAAAGTGTTTTCATCAGCATGACCTTTCGCACCGCGATGACCTATTTTGAGCATGGTTATAGTTTTTCGAGTAAAACTATCGTAAAATTAGTATCTAAATTTACTTTTCCGTTTTCTACTATAACAGATAAATTAGAATAGGCATCTCTGATTTTAGTGCCATTGGCAAAAATAGTTCCGACTGAGATTTCTTTCGGGCCTTTTGGTAAATCCAAGCCAACCACTACTTGGTCATTAAAATTAGCTTTGCTGTAACTTCTGCTGAACACATACGGTGATTGTGAAATCATTTGGTGAACTCCTGCGCCAACCGCAGGATGGTTATTTCTGAATGTTCCCAAAAGTTTGTAATGCATCAACAATTGGTTTTTGATTCTGTCAAATGATAAATCATCCCAATTCATAAATGAACGCAAAGTAGCATCGCCTTGTGCGCCTTCGATTTCGAGTGAACGAGCAATTTCGTCACCATAATACACTTGCGAAATTCCGGGAGTCAATAATAATTTGGTGCCGGCTTCGAATATTTTTTCGCGTTTTTTGTCAAAAGGATAACCATCGTCATGCGAGGTAACATAGTTCATGACTGTATTGCCTTTTAGGTCGTTTTGCAAGAGGTTAGAATATTTGGAAAACAAATCTTCATAGTTCATTTTGGCCTCATTTCTAAAGTCGAAATTGATTAATCCGGTGAAACCGTTGGCATAGTAATCGACTTTTTTATCGCCGAAATCGAATTGTTTTTTGGCACCGATATTATAACCGTAAACTTCTCCAATAGTAAAGAAATTGTTATTGTCTAACACTTTTTCAGGATGCTGCTTCTTGAAATCGGCAAAAGCTTGGTCGCAGACTTTCTTGAAATCGGCCCAAACATCTTCTGAAGTATGCTTTACCGTATCAACTCGATAGGCGTCAATGCCATAATCGGTAATGTAATCCGAAAGCCATTTCATGATGTAATACTTCGGTGCACGCGGATAACCGGTTTTTTTGAAAAATGCATCCAATTCGGCTACTTCTTGTTCGTAACGGCCTTCTTTTTTCCATTTTTCAACTAGCATTGGCGGTAAAGCTACGTTGGCATTGCTTTCGGTTAGTACATCCGGAAGGTTTTCTACCAACGTACAATTGATGTAAGTGTCGTATGATTTATAGGTGCATTTCGGCGACGTTCTAACCCAATCACTCGGATACGCAGGATCCAATTCGGTTACAGGACCGGTGTGATTGATTACCGCGTCCAACATGATGCGAATGCCTTTCGCGTGTGCTTTTTCGACTAGTTCTTTTAAATCTTCTTTGGTGCCAAAACTCGGATCAACCGCCGTCCAATCTTTGGTCCAATAGCCATGAAATCCATACGTATTTCCGGTGCCTTCATCTACTGAACCATGAATTTGCTCCACGACCGGCGTCATCCAAATGGCGTTGATTCCCAAATTGGTAAAATAACCTTCGTCGAGTTTTTGAATTACGCCACGAATATCGCCGCCTTCAAAGCCACGCAAAACGCCGGTGGGTTTGTTACGGTTGATGATTTTGTCATTTTCCGGATTGCCGTTTTGGAATCTATCAATCAATAGGAAATAGACATTGGCACTTTCCCAAATGAAAGGTGTTTGAGCTTGAGTTTGTTGTTTCGTAGCCGCTTCTTTGGTACAATTGCAACCAAACAATAGGAGTGAAGCCGAAAGGGTAAGCAGTATATTTTTCATAATTTAATATTCTATTTTAATTTCAGAAGCAGTTCCTTTTTTCCATTCTACCGGAATTAATAAAGGTTCGTTAAAGGTTTTAAACAACATTTCATTACCATTTACAAAAATGCGTTTGGCTTTGATGTTGTGAATTAACACCGAAACCGTTTTATCAGATAACGAATAGTTTTTACCAACAGTTGACGTTAGTTTTAGAACCAATTCCTTGCCATTATTATTGCTATTGAAATTTAATATTTCGTATTGTCCTTTTTCAAAAGCTTGAGGCGTTTCACCGTTGTCGTTGTATAATTTACCGTAAGAAGTTTTCACGGTTTCGTCAAAATAAAAATGCAAATTGAAGTTGGCTAATGAATATTTTGTAGTATTCTGAATCGTTTCAATCATAGGCACAAAACTACCGCCACGAACGAAAGTTGGAATAGTTGTTTCTTCTACTTTTACCGATTCTGTTGCGCCGGCATTGTATTTTTTACCGGTATAAAAATCAAACCAATTGTTGCTTTTTGGAAAATAAACTTCCGTCGAAGTTACACCTGATTTTGTGATTGGTTTTACTAAAAATGCATTGCCCCAAAAATAACTTTCCTTTTCGTTGAGCAGTTTTTCATTCGTTGGTTCTTCAAAGAATAACGGTCGCATTAATGGCGTTCCTTTTTGGTTATTTTCAAATGCCAAAGTGTAATTATAAGGCAGTAGTTGGTAACGAAGTTCAACCGATTTTTTGGCTTTGGCTTTGGTGATAATATCTTTTCTGGAGACTTCTGAAGCGACTTCTTCCTGCGCGTGCGGACGGAAAATGGGGTTAAAAACGCCGTATTGTAACCAACGTAAATACAATTCGTTGTCGAAATAATCTCCGGCAAATCCGCCTAAATCCGAATGCATATATGCCATGCCTTGCATTCCCATTTGCATCGCGATTTCCATTTGTGATTGCAATCCGCCCCAACTTCTCGAAACATCACCGCTCCAAGGCATCATCCCAAAACGTTGTGAACCCGAATAACCGGCGCGCATTAGGATAAATGGTCTTTGGTTTGGGAAATCTCTTTGGTAACCATCTGCGATTAATTTGGCCCAATGGTGACCATAGATATTGTGCACTTCGTCGGCTTTTCCGGCTGCTGTCATTGCTTTGGAAGGAAAGACTTCAGGTTCACCCAAATCGCCCCACATGCCGCCAACACCTTGTTTGATTAAGCGTTTGTAAACATTCCAAAACCAATCTTTGCCTTCGGGTTTGAAAACATCGACTACGCTGGTGTTGCCAAAATAGAAATCCCAAGTGGCGGGTTTTCCTGATTTATCGGTGACCAATATTTTTTTATCGACTGCTTCTTGCCATTTTGATGAGGTTGTTAAGATAAATGGTTCTGTAATTAGAATGGTTTTGACACCTTTGGCATTCAAATCGGCTATCATTTTCTCCGGATTCGGGAATTGGTCTTTGTCCCAATCAAGATTACCCATCGTGCCTTGAACGGTTTTGCCAAACCAATATAAATCGAGGATAATCGCATCTACAGGAATTCCGTCTGAATTGAATCTATTAATTGTTTTTTCTACTTCCTCTTGCGTATGATACCCAAATCGGCTCGAGAAATTTCCGAAGGTCCAGCGTGCCGGCATGGGTTGTTTTCCGGTCAAATCAGTATAATTGGCTACCAAATCTTCCCAAGTATCGCCTACAATTATTTGATAAGTTTTTCTTCCCGAAATGGTTTCGTATTCTAAAGTATTGTTCTTTTTATTGTCTAAATCCAAATAGCCAATCGCAGCGTTGTCAAAATGCACCGCGTATAATTTAGAAGATAAAACAAGCGGAATACAAAAGTTCATCAATTCGGCTTTGGTTTCATAACCATAATGCGCTCTGTTATACAATTGCAAACGATTACCACGGCGATTCATGCCTAGGGCACGCGCACCACCGCCAAATAAAACTTCTGAATTGTCAAGATTGAATTGTAGAATTTCGGTGCTGTCTTTTTTAATGTAGCCGTTTTTCTCGGACAACAAGACTTTTCCTTTGTTGGAATAAGTAATTCTGAAAGGCGATTTGTTAATCACCATCGTAATGTCTTTTGTAGAAAGCAAAACTGAATTGTCTGTTTTGGAAACAGTTGCTTTCACTTTTTCGGGAGTTTTGATTACCGCATGCGAATTGGCATTGAAAATTTCCCCATTCGGGACAAAAGAAGTTTCAATAATTTTATCAGAATAAGGTTTTATGCGATAAGTTCCGTCACTGGTTTTTACTTCCAATAGGTTGTTTTTCCAGCTGTGGGAAAGGTATTTTCTATTCGCATTTTGAGCAAATGAAAATGTGGTAATTAATAATAAGAGTAATAGCTTTCTCATTTTGTTTAATTAATCTCGCAGAGGCACAAAGGCACAAGGCATTTTTTATTTATTTTGCGTCTCTGCTCCCGAAGGTACGGGATTGCGAGACTTATTTATTTTAATTCTAAGACTAAAACCGATTTTCCTTCAATAGTCATATCTTTTTTCAAATCGAAAGAAGCATCGCTTAACACGTCTTTTCCGGATTTATAATGGTTTAAATTCTCTTGAAACCTGTTGGTTTTGAAAGTTTGTTTTTCGGGGCTATTATTTACCAAAACCATCACGCTTTCTTTTTCGTTGTGACGGAAATAAACATAAACGTTGTTTTCCGGGATGTAATGTGTTGTTTTTCCGAAATGAATCACTTCTTTATTTTTTCTCCAGTTGAATATTTTGGCGGTGAAATCATAGAATTTGTTTTGTTCTTCAGTTCTTCCGGCTTTGGTGAAAGCATTATTGGTATCGCCATTCCATCCGCCGGGAAAATCATGACGAATGTCGCCATCGCCTTTGCCTTTGTCACCGGCCATCGCAATTTCGGAGCCGTAATACAATTGCGGAATTCCTCTAACAGTGGCCAATATGGTCATTGCCATTTGGTATTTTTTGAAATCGTTTTTATAAGCTTGATTGATACGATTGGTATCGTGATTTTCAGCAAAAATTAGGATGTTGTTTATGTTGGGATACAAAAAGTCATTGGCTAAATTATCATATACTCTAATCATTCCTTTGTCCCATTCGCCTTTGTCTTCGTTGAACACTTTTTCCAAAGCATTGTATAAAGTGAAATCCATTACACTTGGCAAATAGGAATTATAGCTTTGAATGGCGCCAATTTTACTATCTTTTTGCCAAAAAGCCATTTGGGCTTGGTCTTGCATCCAAACTTCTCCTACGATATTGAAATGCGGATATTCGTCGGTAATGGCTTTGGTCCATTTGGCAATGCCCACTTTGTCATTGTAGGAATAAGTGTCTACACGGAAACCGTCTAAATCAGCATATTCAATCCACCAAATGGCGTTTTGAATCAGGTAATTTAAGACCAAAGGATTCGACTGATTCAAATCGGGCATCGATTTTACAAACCAACCATCCATGCAGTATTTCGCATCGCGTTCAGAAGCATTGGTGTCAAATTGCGTAGTCATTCTGTAATTAGAATTCGTAAATTCGGGGAATTGGTGAACCCAATCGCGTGTTGGTAAATCTTTGTACATCCAATGTTGCCAACCCCAATGATTGGTCACGTAATCCATAATGTTTTTCATGCCGCGTTTGTGTAATTCGGCACTCATTCGAACATACTCTTCATTGGTTCCGAAACGCGCATCGATTTTATAAACGTCGGATTGACCGTAAGTGTGGTACGAACCTCTTTCGTCGTTGTCTTCGCAAAGTGGCGTTGGCCAAACGGCTGTCACACCAAGCGATTGGATATAATCTAAGTTTTTGATGATGCCTTCGATATCGCCGCCGTGTCTTCCGTTGTCTTTTGAACGGTCCATTTTTTCAGTTAGCAAAGCGTTGTTGTCGTTGTTTGGATTGCCGTTAGCAAACCTGTCCGGCATTAAAAGATACATCACATCGGAACTGTCGTAGCTTTCGCGGAAGCGGGAATTTTCTCTTCTTGCTTTAAGCGAATAATTTTGGGTAAATGTTTTTTTGCCATTTTTAAACGTAAAGACAAAATCCTGAGCCGGAATATTTTTCGTTTCAATAGTTACAAAAACATAATTCGGGTTTTCTGTTTTTTGAATGCCTTTGATGATGATGCCGTTGGAAACGGTGACTTCGTTTTGAGCAATATTTTTACCGTAGAACATAATTTGCACCTCGGAAAGCGTCATGTCATTCCACCAAAACGGCGGTTCAACTTTGTCAATTTGGGCGAAAGCTGAAACAGAAATCAAGAGAGAGAAGAGTAGTTTTTTCATAGGTTTATAAATAAAAAACCCTTTCAGAATTGCGTCCGAAAGGGTTTTAGTTGATTTAATTATACAGTCACCAAACTATTCGGTTCCACCAAAATGGCTGTGCCGTTTACGAAAACCGAAATCGCTTTTTCGCCTTCTAGGGTAAAGTTGGTTTCGTTTTGATGAACAGAAACTTTTAAAATTTGGTGTCTGAAATTGATTTTGAATGAATAGCCATTCCATTCTTTTGGAATTCTTGGTTCGAAATGCAAGGTGTCATTTTTGATACGCATGCCGCCAAAACCTTCCACGATACTCATCCAAGTTCCGGCCATTGATGTGATGTGTAAACCTTCTTCGACTTCTTTATTGTAATCATCCAAATCCAAACGCGACGTTCTTAAATAGAAAGTATACGCTTGTTCCATTCGGCCTAAATTAGCGGCTTGAATCGAGTGAACGCAAGGTGATAATGAACTTTCGTGAACGGTGTAAGGTTCATAAAAGTCGAAATGTTTCTCTAGTTGTTCTTTGGTGAAATGATCTTCAAAGAAGTAGAAACCTTGTAAAGTATCGGCTTGTTTGATATAAGGCGAACGCAAGATTCTGTCCCAAGACCATTTTTGGTTGATTGGTCGTTGTGATTTGTCTAAATCGTGCACTTTGACCAATTCTTTGTCTAAGAAACCGTCTTGTTGTAAATAGACGTCGTGCTCTTCAGAATAAGGGAAATACATATGGTCAGCCACTTTTTTCCAATGTTGGATTTCGGTAGCTTCTAATTTTACTTTACTCATGATTCGAGCAAAATCAGCAGCGTATTCTTGTTTTACTTTTTCGATTTGCTCGATGGTATAATCGATACACCATTTGGCAATATAATTCGTGTAAAAGTTGTTGTTTACATTGTTTTCGTACTCATTCGGACCGGTTACGCCTAAAATTACATACTGATTTCTATACGTTGAAAAAGTAGCTCTTTGGTGCCAAAAACGAGCAATACCAATTAAGACTTCCAAACCTTTTTCAGGAATATAACTGTAATCTCCGGTGAATCGGTAATAGTTAAAAATGGCAAAAGCAATCGCTCCGTTTCGGTGAATTTCTTCGAAAGTGATTTCCCATTCGTTATGGCATTCTTCACCATTCATAGTTACCATTGGGTATAATGCAGCGCCATTTTTGAAACCCAATTTCTCGGCATTTTCAATGGCTTTGCCCAATTGGTTATAACGATAAGCCAATAGGTTTCTCGCAACTTGTTGGTCTTTAGTAGCCATGTAAAACGGAATACAATAGGCTTCCGTATCCCAATAAGTCGAACCGCCATATTTTTCTCCGGTGAATCCTTTTGGACCAATATTCAAACGAGAATCTTTGCCTAAATAGGTTTGGTTCAATTGGAAAATATTGAAACGAATACCTTGTTGGGCTTTTACATCGCCTTCAATAGTGATGTCGCTCATTTCCCAGATTTTTGCCCAAGAATCGACTTGGTTTTGTAATAAAGTATCGTAGCCTAAAGCCAATGCTTTTTCGATTACCTTTTGTGCAGCCGGAATTAATTCGGCAGAAGAATGGTTCATCGAAACAGTGTAACCGCCTAACTTTTGAAAGGCTATAGTATCACCTTTTGAAACCAATTGCTCATAAGTGAAGACCACTTTGTCTGAAGTGGTGTCTACGAATGTTGGTTCGGCGTTTTGATTTTCGTTATTGATGAAAATGCTATTGTGCATATACGTTGCTACTTCAAAATGTGTTTTGAAAGTTCGCGCTACGACAAAAGCTTCGTTGTTTTTATGTTGGGTTTCCAATGGTTCCCAAAACTTCTCTTCCCAGTTGGCGTCTTCGTTGTGTACGCCGGCATCCAAATAAGGTTTGAAAACGATAGTCGCCTCATTATTTTTTGGAGTGATTTCGTATTTGATTACGCCCAATTCGTCTATATCCAAAGACAAAAATCTTCTAACATTGACGTCGATTTCGATTCCGTTGTTCAAAGTGGCCGAAAAAGAACGATTGTACCAACCTTCTTTCATGTTCAGTTCGCGTTTGAAGTTGGTGATTTTGCAAGCCGCAATGTCAAGCGTTTCGCCATTGATTTCGACTAGAATTCCAATCCAACTTGGTGCGTTTAACACTTTAGCGAAGTATTCCGGATAGCCGTTTTTCCACCAACCCACTTTGGTTTTGTCCGGATAATAAATACCCGCGATGTAACTTCCTTGGAAAGTATTTCCTGAATAGAATTCTTCAAAATTGGCTCGTTGACCCATGGCACCGTTTCCGATACTGAATAAACTTTCCGAGGATTTTACTCTTTCTAAATCAAATCCTTCTTCAATAATCGACCAGTTATCTGGTTTGATATAATCTTGGTTCATTGTAATTTTTTTATTGTCCTTTTATCATTCAATTTTAGTCTAGGAGTGCTTCTATAAAAGAAAGGTCCATAAACGTAAAATCTTTAAAATTGTATTTTGCTTCATGCAATATCTCTTCTTCTCCAATGCCGACACTTATCATATTGGCAATATTGGCGGCTTGTATTCCGGCAACACTGTCTTCAAAAACAATACAGTTTTTGTTGTTTGCTTTTACCAATTTGGCTGCTCTTAGAAAAACCTCCGGATCGGGTTTGGCATTGGCTACATCATTACCATCAACGATTGCGTCAAAAAAGTGTAAGATTCCTGTTTTTTCTAAAATAGGTCGGGCGTTTTTACTCGCCGAACCTAAAGCAATCAGTTGTTTTTTTTCTTTAATAAATTGAAGAACGTTGATTACACCCGGTAGTAATTCGCTTTCGTCCATATCGACCAGATAAGATAAATACTCTTCATTTTTTTGGATTAACCATTTGTTTTTGTCTTCTTGTGATGCTTGAACATTGCCCAGCGCTAAAATAATCTCAAGAGAACGAACGCGGCTAACGCCTTTTAATTCTTCGTTGTGTTCTGGGGTAAATTCGATTCCTAACTCTTGAGCTAATTTTTGCCACGCCAAAAAATGGTATTTGGCTGTGTCTACGATTACTCCGTCAAGGTCGAAAATGAATGCTTTTTTACTCATTAATTAATGTCTTTACTGTCTTTAACTTTTAGGGCTAAAAATGCGGCAATGATGAAACTTACGCCACTCATTACTAAAGCATAAATAGCATGGTCGCCATATACATATTTCACCAGCGGACCACCAATTAAAGCGTTAATGATTTGCGGGATTACGATGAAGAAATTGAATATTCCCATGTAAACTCCCATTTTTTTCGGGTGGATTGAACCTGCCAGAATTGCATAAGGCATCGCTAAAATACTTGCCCAGGCAAACCCGACTAATATCATGGAAAATATCAATGATTCTTTATTGGGCATAAAATACATAGAGATCAGTCCGATTCCACCTAATACAAGGGAAAGAGCATGCGTTTTTCTTCTTCCGATTTGTTTTGCAATATAAGGAAGTAAGAATGCTACGATAGCAGATACGAAATTGTAAACTCCAAAGATGATTCCAACCCAATCTCCTGCAGATTGAAATTCAGGACTTTTGGTGTCTTCTACAGATAGTCCATAAATGTGTTGAGCAATGGCCGGTGTAGTAAAAACCCACATTCCGAAGAGACCAAACCAAGAGAAGAATTGAACCCAACTCAATTGGCGCATGGTTTCGGGCATTTTGGCAAAGTCTGTAAAAATATCAGAGAGTTTAGATTCTTTGGTTTCTCCCATAGCTTCTTCATGCTCTTTCTCATCGCGAAATTGCGCTAATTCTTCAGGCGAATACTCTTTGGTAGTAAAAATGGTTACCAAAATAGTAGCAATCAAAATGGCGGCTCCTATGATGAAAGAATAAATCAAATTATTTGGAATAGCGGAAGTTTCAGTAGGTAAATTGCTTACACCAAACCATTCGTTTAAAACATAGGGAAGCCACGAACCTACTACAGCACCAATTCCAATTAAAGCGGTTTGAACACTAAAGCCTAAAGTGTGTTGGTCGGCTCTTAAATTGTCACCAACTAAGGCTCTAAAAGGTTCCATAGCAATGTTGAACGAAGCGTCCATAATCATCAGCATTCCGGCACCAACCCATAAAGCGGGCATAAAGGCAATAAATATTTCTGCTTGTGGCATTAATATCAAACCGATTGAAGCCAACAAAGCTCCTGCTAAAAAGTATGGTTTTCTTCTGCCAAACCTTCCCCAAGTATTATCGCTGTAATGGCCTATTATGGGCTGAACAATTAATCCCATTAAGGGTGCAATAATCCAAAACCATGATAACTCATGGACATCAGCACCAAAAATTTGAAGAATTCTACTGGCATTAGCATTTTGAAGGGCAAAACCCATCTGGATTCCTAAGAAACCGAAACTCATGTTCCAAATTTCCCAGAAACTTAATTTACGCTTTTCCATTATCGTAATTTGTTGATTTTTAAAACGATAAGCGCCTTGCTTATCAAAACTTTAATCTATTTTCGAAGTAAAGTACAAGCTTTGATAATTATCGTAAAGATAACAAAGAATTTATATTGAGACTATTCTCCTAAAAAAAAATGGCATCAACTGGTTACGAAAACGTTTTTTGTTGATAAAAACCTTTTTATTTCGTGGATTCTCTTTCTACCAATTCGGTTTCGATCACTTCAGTTCTGTATTGTTCTTCGTCTTCTTCTTCGGCTTCTAGTCTTTCAATCAGCATTTTAGCGGCTTTGCCTCCCATTTTCACGCCGTTTTGACTTACGGTGGTAATACTTGGAGAAGAATATTTAGAGATAATACCGTCTGTGAAACCGATAATTGAAATGTCTTCCGGGACTTTCTTGCCAAGTTTGTTGGCTTCTTTTATAGCGGTTACGGCGAATAATTCGTTTACGGCAAAAACAGCATCGATTTCATTGTTCGCTAAGAGATTAGCTATACTGTCTTCGAAGTTTTCAGTGTCTTCGATTTTCAAAATTAGATTGTCATCTACTTTGATGTCATTATTTTTTAGGGCTTTGGTGTAACCTTCGGTTCTGAGTTTTCCGACGCTCACATAATCAACCGTTGAAATCAGAGCAATTTTTTTAAAGCCTTTATCAATTAAATGTTGGGTAGCATTAAAAGCTGCAAGATTGTCATCAATGATTACTTTGTCGCAAAGAATTTCATTGGTTACGCGATCAAACATAACGACCGGCATTCCTTGATTAATGACTTCGACGATGTGGTGAAAATCTTTCTTTTGTTGGGTTTCTTTGGAAAGCGACATGATAAAGCCATCGATACTTCCGTTAGCCAACATTTCCATGTTAATTACTTCTTTGTCAAAAGATTCGTCGGAAAGACAGACCAAAACATTGTAGCCATTCTCGTTGGCTACATTTTCTACGCCGCTGATTACTGTGGCAAAAAAATGATGGATAATTTCAGGAATAATAATACAAATGGTCTTTGTTTTTTTGTTCTTTAAACTTAAGGCGATATTGTTGGGTTTGTAATTGTATAATTTGGCAAATGCCTGCACTTTTTGTCTGGTATCTTCGCTTATTTCCAAGCTGTTTCTCAAGGATTTTGAAACGGTTGAAATGGAGACATCAAGCTCTCTGGCAATTTGTTTAAGCGTTACTTTTCTTTTCATGTGATAAATAATGATTTCTGAATAAAGATATAAGTTATTTTTTATTCTTTCAATTTTAGCCTTAAAATAATACAATAACAGAAAAGTTTTCAACACGAAAACGTTTTCGGTATAGATTTAACAAGTGTTAATTTCAAAAATTGATTTTTTTACATAAATTTAACATTCGAAGTAAAAGTATAAGCACAAAATTAAATTTTTTAACCTAAACAAAACGTATGAAAACAATTTACAAAAAGTTGTTATTTTTATTCCTGTTACTGCCTTTTGGCGCTCTTGCACAGAGCTCTTTAAGTGGAGTTGTTCTTGATAGTAAATCAAACCAACCCTTGCCAGGTGTAAATGTAATTGTTCAAGGTGCAAACAGCAGCACCACAACAGATTTTGACGGAAAATTCCAGTTAGGAGGCCTAAAAAACGGAGACAAAGTTGTCTTTTCGTTTATAGGATATGACTCTAAAACGGTTACTTTTTCAGGTCAGAATACGGTAAACATTAGCTTAGAGGAAAGTGCTAACCAACTGCAAGAAGTTGTAGTTCAGGTTGGTTATGGAACTGTTAAGAAAAAAGACGCCACTGGTTCAGTAACTACTGTAGGCGCAAAAGACTTTAACAAAGGCTCCAATGTAACCGCAGAAAATTTACTTAACGGTAGAGTGGCGGGTTTAACAGTCAACACGAGTGGGGCTCCGGGTTCTGGTTCTGAAATAAGAATTAGAGGGGGTTCTTCTTTGTTTGCTTCTAATGACCCGTTAATTGTAATTGATGGCTTGCCAATTGAAAATAATGCGGATAACAACAGAGGTACAACTTCGGTTCTGGCAGCTTTAAATCCGAATGACATAGAGAGTTTTACAGTGCTAAAAGATGCATCTGCTACTGCTATTTACGGTTCTAGAGCTTCAAATGGAGTTATTATCATTACCACTAAAAGAGGAGGAAAAAAATTAGCGGTTGACTATAATTTTCAATATGGTTCCGGAAGATTAGTAGATAAAATCAGTGTTTTTAACGGTGATGCTTATCGTGACTTAATTACGGATTTAAGACCAGGAGATGTTTCAATGTTGGGAACTGCGAATACTGATTGGCAGGATAAAATCTACAGAAGAACTGATTATGTTGACAATAACATTTCTATTAAAGGGAATTTATTTAACATAATACCAGCACGTTTGTCTTTTGGGAATACCTATCAAGAAGGTTTGAGATTGACAAATACTTTCAATAGAAATACAGTTTCGACTGCATTGAATCCTTCTTTTTTTAACGATCATTTAAAAATTAGATTGAATGCTACTTATACTAATGAGAAAAACAGATTTGCCGATGGTGTTGAAGGTTCTGCCTTAAGGTTTAACCCTACGCAACCAGTTTATGACCCTGCTTCGCCTTTTGGAGGGTTTTTTGAGTATTACAATCCAGATGGTACTTTACAGTTAGGAACAAGAAATCCAGTTGCTCAATTGTTACAAACCGATGACAGAGGTGTAAATAACCGAGTTTTTGGTAACTTTGAGATTGATTACAAATTCCACTTTTTCCCAGCATTGAGAGCGGTTATCAACCTTGGATTTGATGAGGCAAATGGTGAAAGAACAAAATTAATGGGAGCTGATGCCGCCTCCGGACCAAGTAATAATAACTTACCTTATGGTAAAAATGAATACGAAGAGAGTATTGCTAGAAATAAATTATTTGATGCTTACTTAGTATACACCAAGACTTTTGGCAAAATAGACTTTGAAGCACAAGCTGGTTACTCTTATCAGATTCGTCAAAACCAAATTCAATCAACAGGGAATATTTTAGACCCTAACTTACCTTCAAATTTTCCTGAAACTACAATCTTTACAGATAATGTGTTGCTCGGATATTTTGGTAGAACCAAGTTAGCGATTAACGATACCTACTTATTTACATTTACTGTTAGAAGAGATGGTTCTTCGAGATTTCCATCAAATGAAAAGTATGGAACTTTTCCATCGGCAGCTTTTGCATGGAAATTAAAAAATCTAGCATTTAAAGACTCAAAGGTCATTTCTGATTTAAAATTAAGATTAGGGTATGGTATAACAGGTCAACAAGAGTTTGGTGGGTTTAATGAAAGAAATTTCTATTTACAACAGTATACTACAGGAAGTGGATCTAGTCAATATATTTTTGGAACTTCACCAACTCCTATCGCAATTTCGAATCCATACAATCCTGCTTTGAAATGGGAGCAAACAACTACCTATAACGTTGGTTTTGATTATGGTTTGTTTAATGATAGAATAACAGGAGCATTAGATTTATTTTATAAAGTATCAGATGATTTGATTGTAAATGCAGCTTTTGCTGATGGCGGTAACTTCTCAAATGCCGGATTTCAAAATATTGGTAGTTTCTCTACAAAAGGTATCGAGTTTTCTTTAGATGCACAGGTTATAAAAAATGATAATTTCAACTGGAATGTTAACTTCAATACAACAGCTTTCAAAAGAAGAATTGATGAGTTAGCATATGGTGCCGATATTTTCACAGGAGATACCGGAGCCGGAACAGGAGGAACTGCTCAAATTTTAAGAGAAGGATATACACCTTATTCATTTTATGTTTACAAGCAATTGTATGATGCTTCGGGGTCTCCAATTGAAGGTGCCTATGCAGATTTGAATGGAGATGGAATCATCAATGGAGATGATAGATATATTTATAAAAACGCAGATCCTAAAGTAACTTTTGGTTTTGCTTCAACTATGAATTATAAAAATTTCGATTTTTCATTCAATGCCAGAGCAAGCTATGGTGCTAGAATATACAACGCAGTTAATGCAGGTAGAGCCCAATACAATTCTTTGATTAATGGTGTTCTTGAAAATGTTCCAACTTCAGTTTTAAACACAGGATTTACTACTACAGCAGATGTGGTTTTGTCAGACATCTATGTTGAAAACGGGTCTTTTATCAGATTAGATAATGTAACTTTAGGGTATACTTTCCCTAAATGGATTGAAGGAAAAGCTTCTTTGAGATTGTTCACCGGTGTTCAAAATGCGCTTTTGATTACCGACTATTCAGGATTAGATCCTGAAATAACTAATAATGGAAGAGATAATACTATTTATCCTAGACAAAGATCTTTCTTATTTGGTGCAAATATTAAATTTTAAAAAAAAAACTATGAAAAAATTAAAAATTAATGCGTATTATTTATTAGGTTTTTTCTTTGTACTTAATTCATGTACAGATGATCTAAATGTAGTGCCTACAGATGATGATGTATTTTTATCAGAACAGTTTTTCGCACAACCGGGAGCATACAAGTCCGGATTGGCGGGAGTTTATGGTAATTTGGCATTAACGGGCGCTGGCGATGCGGGTTCTTCTTTTCTTCAAGGAATTGATGCAGGAACCAGTCAGTTTACAAGATGTTTGTGGTATTTACAGAATTTAACCACAGATGAAGTTATTTGGAGTTATGAAAATGACCCTGGTACTAGAGAATTACAAAGAAATATTTGGAATGAAAGCAATCCTCTTATTTTAGGAATGTTTAGTAGAACAATGGCTGAAGTTGCTTTGGCAAATGAATATTTGCGTCAAACAACTCCGGCTAAGCTAAGCGGAAGAGGCGTTACCGATGCTACTTTGCTAAGCGACATTGAGGATTATAGAAATGAAGTTAGAGTTTTAAGAGCTTATGCTTATTATAACTTGATGGATTTGTATGGTAAAGCGCCATTTTTGACAGAGGCAGACCCTATAAATACAGTTGGTCCCGAATATGATAGGGCTGAATTATTTGCTTTTATTGAGAGTGAGTTAACTGAAGTTTTGCCAAATTTGAAAGCTCCTAGAACAAATGAAGGCGGGAGACTAGACCAAGGTTTTGCTAGAATGGTTCTGGCTAAAATTTATTTAAATGCGGAAGTATATATTGGCGCTAACCGCTATGCTGACTGCTTAACTCAATGTACACAAATCATTAGCGGAGGATATGCTTTAAAACCAAATTATCTAGACAATTTTAAAGCAGATAATAATACCTCAGAGGAAATGATTTTTACTATTCAGTCTGATGGTCAAGTAACTCAAAGTTACGGAGCAACAACAGTTATGGTTAATGGTCAAATAGGCTCTTTAGAAGCTAATGGAACTTCATTTGGTGTTGGTTCTGGTGGATGGGGTGGTGCCTTACGCTTAAGAAAGCAATTTGTTCAAAAATTTGATGGAGTAGCTTATGATTTTGATGCGAGAAAAACAATTTCAGGTGGCGGTCCTAGAGCGCTAGATATTGCTGATATCGCCGACAAAAATCAAGGGTACATTTTATCCAAGTTTTCTAATATCAGTTCGACAGGTATTCCTGGTGGAAATTCAACTTTTGTAAATACAGATTTTCCTCTGTTCAGATTGGCTGATGTTTATTTGATGTATGCAGAAGCACAAATGAGAAGAGACGGCGCTACAAATGGTAGTACTACTACTAATGTGAGTTCCGAGTCATTAGTGTATTTAAATTCTTTAAGAGAAAGAGCTAATGATGGAAATTTTGCGAATGTAGCAAGTAGTGATGTAACTTTGGATTTTATCATCGATGAAAGAGCCAGAGAATTGCATTGGGAAGGTCACAGAAGACAAGATTTAATTCGATTTGGAAAATATACAGGCGGAAGCTATAACTGGGCATGGAAAGGTAATGGCGTTAATGGAATTTCAATTTCAAATAACTTAAAATTATTCCCAATACCAGCTCAATCTTTAGCCTCAAACCCTAATTTAACACAGAACCCAGGTTATTAATCAAAAATTTTAAAAGTATAAAAGATGAAAAACAAATATAAAATAGTATTAGCAGTAATTGCATTTATGGGGATTACCTCATGTACAGATGATGATAATTTAAAATTTTCAGAACCTGAAGGGTCATTTTCAATCGTAACACCATTATCAGGAGAATCTATAGTTTTGAATGAAGCAACGCCGACCAATCCGGGTATAGCACTTACGTGGTCTCCTATGGATTACACAACACCTACTGAGGTTACTTATACTGTTCAATTAGCTCCAAATGGTTCTGATTTTTCTAATGCTCAAGATCTAGCTTCAACGACTAGTACTTTTGCAACCATTCAGTCAGATGTTTTGAATTTAGCTGTTTTAACTGCTGGAGGGACTCCTTTTGTGCAAAGTCCGGTAGATATTAGAATCAAAGCGACAACCGGAACAACGGGAACTCAAGAAGTTTATTCTTCTACAATTACCTATTTAGTTACGGCTTATGGTTGTTTAGGACAATATGCTGTAGGAGCCGGAATCCCTTCTGCGGGATGGAATTGGGATTCTCCACTAAGCTTAATTTGTGATGATAATGTTTTAACAGCGACCACAAATTTTGCCAATGATGCTTTCAGAATTTTCACTGTAAGTGGAGATTGGAATACAGGGAGAAACTATCCTTACTACATTACAGAAGGATATACCATTAGCTCTAATTTCGAAAATGCCGGAGATGGTGATAGTAATTTCAGATTCATAGGAACTCCGGGTACTTATCGTTTTAAAATAGATGCTAACACAAAAAAAATAACAGCTTTTCAAGGTACAACAGCTGCTAGTTCTAACTGGTTAGTTGGTGCTGCTACTCCTGGAGGATGGTCATGGGCCGGTAACAATGAAACAGAATTCGGTTTGATTTCTGACGGTGTTTATGAAGCAAAAATTGTTATGACCAGCGGTGAAGCATTCAGAATATTTTTAGGAAATAATGGAGGAGATAGCTGGGACTTAGGAAGCAGAAATTATCCTTATTACCAATCAAATGGTTATACAATCGATTCTGAATTAGTAAATGCGGCTGATGGAGATAGTAATATTAGATATACTGGACCAACAGCACTTAGAACATTTAAAATAAACACTATTACCAAAGTAATTACGGTAGATTAAGTAAACAACATTAACAATTTAATAATGGACTGAGAAATAAAGCTCTCAGTCCATTTTATATCTTCAAGCTATGAAAAAGAACTATTTAATATTAGTAATTTTGATGATGTTTACTTATTTGTCTTTCGGACAGATAACAACATCTCCCACTACGGTTCTTGCGGATCAAACAGCTACCATTACATTTAATAAAACCGGAACACCATTGGCATCTTATACAGGAACAATTTATGCTTATGTTGGTGTAACAGTGAATGGAGTACAATGGCAAAATATTAAAGGAAGCGCCACTTGGGGAAATAATCTGCAACCTACAATGACTCAAGTAACGAGTAATACTTATAGTCTTACTATTTCACCTGATTTATACACTTATTTCGGTGTAGGAACTACAAACTCAATAACACAAATTTGTATTATATTTAGAAGTGCCGATGCTTCAATGCAAACTTCTGATGCCTTTATTCCTGTTGGAGCTTTTCAATATACTTTAACTGCACCACTTTTAAACAGCAGTAATATCATAACAAACGGGTCAAATGTAACTGTAACAGCAAACAATACTAATGGTAGTGCTACCTATAATCTTTTAGCAAATGGAGTGTCTATCAATACAACTACTACAGCTTCCTATTCTTATACGGATACCAATGTTACTGTAAATAAAAACTACGAATTAAGAATTACACAAGGAACAACAACCTTTTCAGCAAGATTTGCAGTTGTCATAAATCCAGGCACAAATTCATTAGCAATGCCCGCTGGGCTGGTTGATGGGATTAATTATAATCCATCAGATCCTACTAAAGCAACTTTGGTGTTAAATGCTCCAACAAAAAGTTTTGTTTATGTGGCTGGTAGTTTTAATAGTTGGCAACCCAATGCAACATATGCAATGAAAAAAGATACCGCATCGGGATCTACTAAATATTGGTTGGAACTAACAGGATTAACACCCGGTCAAATGTATGCTTATCAATATTGGGTATGTGACGTAGTTAATGTGCCAATTGGGTCACCAGCAATAGTTAAGACAGCGGATCCTTATTCAAAATTAGTTTTATCTCCTTTTGATGATCCAGAAATTGTAACTTTAGGAGTTTATCCTGGATTACCGATTTATAACGACATCGCTCCGGGACAACAACGAGAAGTGTCTGTTCTACAGACTGGGCCAACAGCATGGTGGAACTATACTTGGAGTGCAGCAACAACAAATTTTGTTAAACCTAAAAAGAAAGATTTAGTTATTTATGAAGTTTTGGTTCGCGATTTTGACGCCAACAGAACATACCAGGATTTGATAAATAGAATTGACTATTTCAAAAATTTAAAAATCAATGCCATCCAACTTATGCCGGTAATGGAGTTTGAAGGTAATATGAGTTGGGGTTACAATACAGTTTACCACATGGCTTTAGACAAAAGATATGGATCGCCTGCTAAACTAAAGGAATTGATCGATTTATGTCATCAAAACGGAATAGCGGTAATACTCGATATTGCTTTAAACCACGTCTTTGGTCGTTCCCCTTTAGAAAGAATGTGGATGTTAGATACTGACAATGATGGCTGGGCAAATGGTACAGGTTTCAGAACTACAACTGAAAATCCTTATCTTCACCAAGAAGCGAAACATTCTTATAATGTCGGAGGCGATATCAACCATTTTAGAACAACTGGTCCAGGTGGAGATGTAATCACTCCTTATGTTACTGAAACCATCAGAACTTGGATTCAAGATTATAAAATTGATGGTTTCCGTTGGGATTTAACCAAAGGGTTTACCAATAGTTGTACAAGTGGAGATGAGGGATGTACCAATAGCTATCTTACAGACAGAGTCGCAAAATTGAAACAGTATGCCGATATTCAATGGGCTTATGATCCTAATTTTTTAGTAATTTTTGAACATTTAGGTAATGGTGGTTCGGCTTCAGAAGAATTGGAATGGGCAAACTACCTACGTTCAGGGGATACCAAAGGAATCATGCAGTGGAGAAAAATGACTGATCCTTATGCTAATTTATTAAAAGGAAATTATGCTGACCTTTCAGGAGTAGCAGATGCTACAACCAATAGATTTATTGGCTACGCCGAAAGTCATGACGAAGAAAGAGTAGGTTATAAGGCTTTTAACGAAGCTGGACAAACCCAAGGAAATTTACCTAAAATTTTGCAAAGATTTCCAGCTATGGGAGCAGTTCATCTTTTGGTTCCAGGACCAAAAATGATATGGCATTTTGGAGATTTAGGAAATACAGCTTCCTTGTGGACCTGTAATAACGGAGTTGTTTCGTACTCAGCACCAGATTGTAAATTGGATACAAAGCCACAACCTCAATGGGTTGACAATTGGCTTGGCGATGCAGCTCGATTAAATATTTACAACAGTTGGGCCAAAATGATTGAATTGAAAAAAACTGAAACTGTTTTTGAAGATGGACAATATGCCTGGAATCTAAGTGCTACCGGTAGTCCAAGACTTGATATTTGGACTAGTACTTCACAAACTCCTACTTTAAGTTATGTTTTTGTCAGAACAAATTTTTCAGATAATACTTTAAATACCGGAGCTGGATTTCCTTTTGCCGGAACTTGGTATAACTTAATGGATAATTCAACTATTACTGTTACCGATACTAACATGAACATATCAATTCCTCCTGGAGAATTCAGAGTTTACGGAAATAAGCAATCAACTTTAAGTACAGATGAATTCAGTCCTGTCAATAGTGTTAGTTTATATCCAAATCCAACTTCAGGAAGTTTCAGTATCAAAGGAGAAGTTTCTAAAGTAGAAGTATACTCAATCACAGGTCAATTGGTTAAATCATTTGAAAACATTTCATCTGAAGATTACCAATTCGATATCAATGACTTAAACAATGGGGTTTATTTAGTGAAAGCAATCGACCTAAATAACAATTCAAAAACCATGAAAGTCATCAAACAATAAGGTTAGATTAGTTATATAATTATTTTGCAGAAGCCACGTTTTTAAAGCGTGGCTTTTGTTTTTTATAAAAATTTTCATCATAAATTTTTTTGTCTCTTTTACCCTTTGTATTTTTGACCCATGAAAAAGCCATCAAAACCAATCATAGTCAGGATTTTAAAGATTACAGGAATCACTTTGGGTTCGATAATCTTATTGATGTTTTTGATGCCTATTCTTTTCCCCGGAAAAATTGCTGAAGAAGTAAAAGCCTTTGCCAATAAAAAACTGAACGGCGAACTCGATTTTAAAGAAGCCAATCTCTCGTTTTTCAATCACTTTCCGTCACTGACTCTAACGCTGACGGATTTCTCTTTAAAAGGCTCTGCACCATACCAAAAAGAAACGCTGATTTCTGCCAATGAAGTATCATTCGGAATCGATATTGGTTCTCTTATTTTTGACAAAAGTGTTACGATTGATAAGATTTATGTGTCCAATGCGCTAATCAATGTAAAGGTCAATGCCAAAGGGGAAGCCAATTATAACGTTTATATAGCCGAACCCGAAACAAAGCCAAAAGACACCACCAGCAACACTTCACTTCGCTTAGATAAAATCGCCATCGAAGACAGTCATTTGGTTTATGATGACCAATCGACTAAAATTTTAATCGATGCGAATGGGTTTAATTACATTGGAAACGGTGATTTAGACAAAGCTATTTTTGATATTTATACCGAAGCTGAAATTGAAGATTTCGACTTTACTTACGACGGTGAACAATATTTAAAAAATAAAAAGGTAAAAGCCGATTTGATTACCAAAATCAACACCAATTCCTTGGCGTTTGTCTTCCAACAAAACAACTTAAAAATCAACAAACTTCCGGTAGAATTCAACGGTAAGTTTGACTTCTTGAGTAATGGCTACGATATGGATTTCAATATCAAATCAGAAGACAGTAAGTTGAATGATTTCTTTACCGCATTGCCACCGGCTTATGTGACTTGGCTCGATAAAACCAAAGTCAAAGGAAGAGCCGATTTGTCTTTTACGCTAAAAGGAAAATACATTGCTTCCAAAAATCAAAAACCCGATGTGGCTTTCAATATGAAAATCCGTGACGGTTTAATTGAATACAAAGATGCGCCGTTTCCGGTATCGAATATCTTCTTGAATTTCGATACCAAATTACCTTCATTGGACACCGAAAAATTGAGAGTGAACATCGATTCGATCTTTTTCAATGTCGATAAAGATTATGTCAAAGCGATAATCAAAACAGAAGGTTTATCGACGCCAAATGTCAGTGCGAGAATCAATTCCAAAATCGATTTGGCCCAAATGGACAAAGCCTTCGGATTGGAAAATATGTATTTGCGCGGTGTCTTAAATATGGACATCAAATCCAATGGTGTTTACGACAAAAAGAACAACAAGATTCCCGTAACCGATGGTAAAATCAATTTGAAGAATGGTTATGTAAAAACGGATTATTACCCAAATCCAATTAAAAATATCAATTTAGTCGCCACCATTTTAGACAAAAAGGGATCGCTCGAAGATTTGAGTATCAACATCACGCCGGCGTCTTTTGAGTTTGAAGGCAAACCAATTTTTGTCAATGCCAAATTGCGGAATTTTGAGAACATCAACTACGATATCAAAGCCAAAGGTGAATTGAATTTAGGCAAAATCTACAAAGTTTTCTCCCAAAAAGGACTTGATGTCAATGGTTACATCAATGCCAATGTTGCTTTCAAAGGTTCGCAAGAAGATGCTATGAACGGCCGATACAATAAGTTGCAAAATAGCGGCACTTTAATGCTGAAAAATATCAAAACCACTTCAGAATATTTACCAAAACCGTTTGTAATCAAAGAAGGAACGTTTGTGTTTAACCAAGACAAAATGAATTTCAATGATTTCATAGCGGCTTATGGTCAGTCCGATTTTAAAATGAATGGTTATTTGCAAAACGTAATCGATTTTGTGTTGACCGAAAAAGCCATTTTAAAAGGCAACTTTCAATTGCATGCGAACTACATCAATGTTGATGAATTCATGGCGCAAACAACTACTGTTAGGGATACTATCGAAAATACGGAAACCAGTGCAACGCCAGCCGGAGTTATAGTTATTCCGTCTAATTTCGACTTGCAATTTAATGCTACAGCGAACAAAATCAATTTTGATGGTTTGGCGATTGACCATCTGAAAGGCAACATGAAAATCAACAAAGGTCAATTGGAACTCAAACAATCCGGTTTTGATTTGATTGGTTCCAATGTCAAAATGGATTTGGTTTACGGAAGTCAATCGGCTGAAAAAGCTTTCTTTGATTTTAAAATTTTGGCCAAAGAATTCGATATCAAACGCGCTTACAACGAAGTGAAAATGTTCAAGGAAATGGCTTCCGCCGCTGAAAGTGCCGAAGGAATTGTTTCGTTAGATTACAAAGTGGCCGGAATTCTCGATGCCAATATGCAACCAATTTATCCGTCTTTAACCGGAGCCGGAACTTTATCGGTGAAGAAAGTCAAAATGAAAGGATTTAAAATGTTTGGCGCTGTCAGTAAAAAAACAGGCAAAGACGCCATCAAAAATCCGGATGTATCGCAAGTTGATATCAAAACGACTATCAAGAACAACATTATCAATATCGAACGTTTCAAATTCAAAGTCGCCGGTTTCCGCCCAAGAATTGAAGGGCAAACCAGTTTTGACGGCAATCTGAATATCAAAATGCGTTTGGGTTTACCGCCATTCGGTATTCTGGGCATTCCGATTAAAGTCACCGGAACGCAAGACAATCCGAAAGTCAAATTAGGCAAACAAACCGAAGACTTACAAGAAACTGAATACGAAGGCGATGTGCCTAAACCCATATCTTCGGAGCCAAAACCCTAATAATTTCCACTGGTTTTTGGATAACAAATTCAATCGCTATCACTTATCTTTGTAGCCACTTAACTTTTATCATCGTATATGAATAATGCAGTTGCCGGTTTTTCCAAATTGTCCAAAGAAGAAAAAATCAATTGGATTGCGAATGAATATTTCACTAATCCAACCGAAGCGATTAGAACCATCAAACAATATTGGAACAATGATGACAAACTCCAACAATTGCATGATGAGTTTATAGAAAATACGATTACCAATTTCTATTTGCCGATGGGCATAGCGCCTAATTTCCTTATCAATGGGAAATATTATTCGGTACCCATGGTGATTGAAGAAAGTTCGGTTGTAGCTGCCGCAGCCAAATCAGCTAAGTTTTGGAGCACGCGTGGCGGATTTAAAGCGACCGTTTTGAATACAGAAAAGATTGGACAAGTTCACTTTTTGTTCAAAGGCGATTCCGCTAAACTGCAATCGTTTTTCAATTCAGTTAAAGCAACTTTAATCGATTCCACCGAAAGCATTACCAAAAATATGCAAAAACGTGGCGGCGGTATTTTAGGATTGGAACTCAGAAATAAAACTTCAGAATTAGAGCATTACTACCAATTGCATGCAACTTTTGAAACCAAAGACAGCATGGGCGCAAATTTTATCAATTCTTGTTTGGAACAATTGGCTAAAAGTTTGAAAGAAGAAGCTCAAAATCATCCCGATTTTAACGAAGCAGAAAAGAACATTACTATCGTAATGAGCATTTTGTCCAACTTTGTTCCGAATTGTATTGTTCGTGCCGAAGTTTCTTGTAAAGTAGAAGATTTGGCTGAAAAGAAAATCGAAAACCCACAGGAATTTGCTGAGAAATTTGTGCAAGCCGTTCGCATCGCCGAAATCGAACCTTTCCGTGCCGTAACGCACAACAAAGGCATTATGAACGGTGTTGATGCAGTAGTTTTGGCTACCGGAAATGATTTCAGAGCAGTCGAAGCCGGTGTTCATGCTTATGCTTCCAGAAATGGACAATATTCAAGTTTGTCACATGCCAAAATTGAGAATGGAGTTTTTACCTTTTGGATGGAAATTCCTTTGGCTTTAGGAACGGTTGGCGGATTGACGTCTTTGCACCCATTGGTTAAAATGGCTTTGGAAATCTTAGGAAAACCTTCTGCGCAAGAATTGATGCAAGTAGTTGCCGTTACCGGTTTGGCACAAAATTTTGCGGCACTGCGTTCATTAACGACTACCGGAATTCAAGAAGGTCACATGAAAATGCATTTGAATAACATTTTAAACCAGTTTGAAGCCAACGCTGAAGAACGAAAAGCAATCGCAAAGCATTTCGAAAACAATACCGTGACGCATTCCGCTGTAGTGGAATTGATTCAAAATCTAAGAAAATAGTCTCTTGATAAAAAAATTTTATAGCAACGGAAAATTACTCATAACAGGAGAATATGTGGTGCTTGATGGTGCCAAGGCTTTTGCGTTGCCTACCAAATACGGTCAAAATCTAATCATAGAAGAAGCGGAAGACAACATCATCCAATGGACGAGTTACGACAGTGATAAAAGCATTTGGTTTGAAGACAATATTCCATTTGCCTCGATCGTTAGAAAAGAGCGTCATGATGATGACAAAAGCGTTAAAAACACTTTAATCGAAATTTTGCACGAAGCTTATTTGATGAATTCTGATTTTATAACAACTTCAAAAGGATACAAAATTACGACCGAATTAACTTTTCCCAAATTATGGGGTTTAGGGACATCTTCTACATTAATCAATAATATTGCTCAATGGTTGCAAATTGATGCCTTTGAGCTGCTGAAAAGGAGTTTTGGCGGTAGTGGTTACGATATTGCTTGCGCTCAAAATAACTCCGGAATTTTGTACCAAATTGTCAACGACAAACCGATTGTGGAAATTGTAGATTTCAATCCCGATTTTACGGATAAAATCTTCTTTGTTTATCTGAATAAAAAGCAGAACAGCAAAAATGCGATTGCATCTTATTACAGCAATCAAGTCGATATTAGAAAAACGATTCCGGTTATAAATGATTTAACAAAAATTGTAGTTGAAGCTGATCAACCCAAAACTTTTGCTTTGGCTTTAGCACAACACGAAATTGAATTGAGCAACATTTTAGAATTGGCTACCGTAAAAGAAGTACTGTTTCATGACTTTAGTGGTGTTGTCAAAAGTTTGGGCGCTTGGGGCGGCGATTTTGTCTTGAGTATTTCCAAAGAAGATCCGACCGATTACTTTAAAGAAAGAGGTTTTGAAATTGTCATTCCTTATCACGAAATGATATTATAAAAAAACCTGAAGTTTAGCTTCAGGTTTTTTTATAATTGTTATTTTCGATTAATAGAAATCAGCTCTGTTGTCTTGGATGTCTGCATCATTTTTCAATGCTTGCATAAATCTTCCGGCGTTGCCAACAGCTTGTGGTTTTAATTTATTCACATAGTCTGTATATTTTGGAAGCGCTGGTGCTTTAGCAACTGTTTTAGTTACCAATACATAAACACCTGAATTACCCTCGATAGTTTTTGAAACCTGACCTGCTTTTGAAGAGAAAGCGGTTCCAACCACTTTTGGTTCAAATCCGGCGCCCGGAACTGCTGCGTTTTCAAGCGTTAAATCAACGGCATTCATAACAATAACTTTGTTTGAAGCTGCAATAGCGGCTAATGAACTTCCGGACATTTTCGCTTTAATCATTTCAGCTTTCTTTTTGTTTTTCAAAAGACCTTCCACTTGTGGTCTGGCTTCTTCAACAGACATTAATCCTTTTTCAGTTACTTTTTTCAATTTGGCAATTACATGACCAACATTAGCAATTTCAAAACGTTTTACATCACCAATATTGGTGTCACCGGCAAATGCCCATTTAACGATTTGTCTTTGGTTGCTGATTTGGCCAAAGTTCTCATCGATAGGTTTTACTCTTACAGATGGGTTAACCGTTAATTTAGCTTCTTTGGCTAAAGCAGCGAAATCTTTATTGGCAGCATCCATTTCAAATTTAGTAGCTTGCGTATAGATTTTGTCATTTGTAGATTCAGATGGCTCAATTTTTTCAGCAATAGTAGCCAATCTGATTGCGTCTTGTTTATCGGTAACGCTGATAATGTGGTAACCAAATTCTGTTTCTACTAAGCCAATTTTTCCAACCGGATTATTGAAAACGAAATCATTAAACGGTTTTACCATGGCGCCTGGAGCAAAATACCCTAAATCACCACCTTGTTGTGCTGATGAATCATCAGAATTAGACATCGCCAAAATCATAAACATAGATGGATTGGCCAAAGCTTGAGCCAATAAGCCTTCTGCTTTAGCTTTTGCTTCTTCTTTAGTTCTTTTCTCTTTTTTGTTTGGCACTTGAGTTCCTTCCCAACTAATTAAGATATGACTTGCTTTTGATTTAGCGCCTGCTTTTCTTCCTAAAGCTTTAGAAATACAGTAGTAGTTGCTAAACATATATGGTCCGTAAACTTCACCTGTAGCCAATGCAAATAATTTATCTGCGTGTTCAGCCGGTAAATCTTGTTTGGCAATATAAGTTGAGTCGAAAGGAATATCAGAATTTTGGTTTACATAATCCGCTACATTAGTAGCCGATTGGAAACTTGGAATGGTATCGTTTTTGCCGTCTTTGAATTCAACACGACTAGTCAATAACGAATTAATTTTGTTTTTAACTTCTGCTTCATCTTCAGCAGATGGTTTTTCTTGAATAAGAACATAATCCAATTCGCGAGTTTCCTCTGATTTGAATTTTTTCTCCTTAGTTTTCATGTAAGCCAAAATCTCTTCGTCAGTAATTTTAACATCACTGTCTTTAATGCTTGAGAAAGGAACAGTAACAAAGTCAAAAGATACTTTGTTCATTTCAGCTTCATATTTAAATTTACCTTCAGCTTCAGTCGTGTATAAACCACCTTTTACTAATGAATTGTAAATTTGGTATTTTGCATTTAATTCTGCGTCTTTTTCTCTTTCTTTCAAGATTTGAATTCCTTCCGGATTAGATTTGAAGTAATCTTTGAATTTCTTTACGTCAAATTTACCAGTGGCATCTAAAAACGCTGGGTTTTGTCCAATATTAGGATCTGCTTTGAATACTTCAACGATGTGTTTTTCGCCAACGCGCAAACCTAATTTTTCAAACTCAGCTGTAAGTAAAGCAATGCTTACTTCTTGATTCCAAACTTGGTTTGAAGCTTGCAAAGCAGTCACTTGTTGACCATTTTGTCCGTTTTTTTCAGCGTTTGCTACTTTTACTCTAAAGTCTTCATAAGCAATATCTTTTCCATTAACGCTTCCCACGTCTTTTGAGATGCTTTTAAATCCGTTGCTAAATAAATCTTGCACGACAAAAGCCAATAATGCAAAGCCTATAAGTATTAAAAGTAAGCCTGAGCGATTTCTAATTTTTGATAAAATTGCCATTTCTAATCTTGTTAATTTTTAATTCAGTTTGCGAAAATACAATTATCTGTGAAATAATAATACTCACTTAGTTATAATTTCAACTATTTTTTAATTTTTTTGCAGAAACTAATCGAATACTATCATTTTGACCAATTCGATTTTCTTATTCGTTGCTTCTTCGATGGTAAATTGGAAGTTTTCAATGGTGATTTGATCTCCTTTTTGTGGAATCTCTTTCGAAAAATCAACTATAAATCCACCCAAAGTGCCATAAGAATCACTTTCGGGTATGTTTAATTTATAAGTTTCATTAAGATATTCTACGTCTAACCTTGTGGAAAACAAATAAGTAGCTTGTTCAAGTTGTTCTTCGATTAAAGCTTCGTCTGAATCGTGTTCGTCTTCAATCTCGCCAAAGAGTTCTTCAACGATGTCTTCGGTAGTTATAATCCCTGAAGTTCCACCATATTCATCAAGAACAACGGCTACGCTTTTTCTTTTTTTTGTAAGTAAATTAAGAACATCTTTAATAAAAATAGTTTCAGGTACAAATTCTACCGGAATCATAACCGATTTGATGGTTCTGGGTTTTTTGAAAAGTTCAAAGGAATGGACATAACCAACGATATCATCCAAAGTATTAATGTAAACTAAGATCTTAGAATATCCGGTTTCTATAAAAAGTTCTCTTAAATCGACGACAGAACTGTACAAATTAACGGCTACTAATTCAGTTCGCGGTGTCATTATATCCCGGGCTTTTACACCTGAAAACTCTAAGGCATTTTGGAAAATTTGTATTTCTGAATCTACGGTTTCGTGGTCTTGCACGGAATTCATTTGTTCCGAAATATAATTGCCCAATTCTATTTTGCTAAAAGAAAGTGTTATTTGGTCACCTTCAGTTTTGAAAAATTTCTTCAGAATATAATCTGAAATCCAAATCATGAAAGAAGAAATATAGTAAAACAATCGGTAGAAGAAATAAGCCGGCAAAGCGAAAAATTTCAGAAAACTATTGGCGTAAATTTGGAAAAACACTTTCGGCAAAAACTCAGAAGTCATTAAAACAATCAGCGTAGAAATAAGCGTTTGTAATAACAAATTGGATAAATCGGAGAATTGATAACCTAAAGTTTTGAACCACCGCATTAGCAAATCGCCCATGAAGAATCCGTAAATCACCATGGTAACATTATTGCCTACCAACATGCTGGCAATGAATTTCGAGGGTTTTTCGGTTAGCTTGGTAAGGATTTTAGAAATGAAATTATCTTGTTTTTTTTCAATTTCAAGATAAATTTTATTGGAGGAAACAAAGGCGATTTCCATCCCTGAAAAAAATGCGGAAAGTATCAAACATATGATGATGATTCCGATTTCCATGAATTAAGGTTTTTTATTACGCTCCGCAAATTTTCGGGCAAACCTTCTTCTAAAGAAAAACGTAAACACACAAACAGCAGCAAATAGCGCGCTGATGATAAAGTTTTCTCCATCTTTCCAACTGATAAAGGCGTCAACGGCAAATAGTAATCCGGCTAGTAAGTAAGCGTATTGTGTAAATCTTAAATAGTTCATAGTTATTCTGATGATTGGACTTGTCCAGATATTTTTTGTGAGTTTACTTTTTTAAAGTCTTTGCTAAAATCGATTCCTTCGCCATAAGAAACGCCTTTTGGAGAAGTAAATTTAAACTTTTTTTCGGTAAAAAACCATTCGTTTTTTTGGTCGTAATACAATTGTTCTGTTTCCAGCAAATCTCCGTTTTGGCTTGAGATTCTTACATTGCCTTGCAGGTCAATGATATTAGTCGCCTTGTGCGAAACGGCATAATTGGCATCGATTAGGGTTTGTTTTCCGTTTTTGTCAAACAAAGTCAAATGCATGCCTTTAGGAAATTCGGTATAAGGGAATTCCACTGTGGCATAATCGAGCATTTTCGGGCTGATTAAATTGGCCGTAATCCGACCTGAATCGGTATATTTTAAATTGATGGAATCTGCATCACCGCTTGGGGTAAATTCGGAAACACTCATTTTTTGAACGTCTTTGAAATTGCTTTCACATGAAGCAATCATCAAGCAAAACAATAGGGCTAAAAGCGGAATACTATTTTTGATAGCGCGTTTCATTATTTAGCAGGGAAAGTGATTGTTTCGTTAATCCAACATCCGATGGTCAACGATTTTCCATTCATTTTTTCTTTGTTAATCTCGGCTTGAGAAGGAGATTTTGAAGCTAATCTTTCTACAACTTTGTCAGCGGCAGCTTTCATTTTTGGCTCTGCTACAATAGCTTTTTTAGCGGTTTGTAAAGCTAAATACTTAATGGCTTTTTTTTCAAAATCAGTTTTTCCACATTCGTCAGCAGCATTAGCGTAGAGTTCTGCTAAAAACAAATAAGCACTTCCCAAAGTTGGGTCATATTGTAAAGCTTTATTCAAACTTTCTTTAGACTTGGCTTTGTCACCAAATAATAATCCGGTGGCTAAAGTGTAATATATTTTTGCTCTTGCCTGTGGATTGGCTTCTAAATCTGCTGATTGGGAGTAGAATTTTATGGCTTCTTCAAAATTCTTTTGTTTTAAAGAGGCTAAGGCCATAAAGTAAGCCGATTGAGAAGTAGCTTTGGTCGCATAGAAATTTTGAGCCATTTTGTTGAAAATCGGTTTGGCGCTACACCTGTCACCAAGATTTGTTAAAGCACCTAAAATCCAATCGTTATTGTCGGAATTCAATTGGTATTTATTTTCATAGTAAGTGGCCAAATTATCGCAGGTTGTTAAATCTTTTGCCAAAGAATTGATACCGCGTTGGGCTGTTCTGTATTCATTGGCTTTATCCGGATTTGTATTCTGTAAATTGGAAAGCATGGCATTAACCAAGGTGTATTTGTCCAAAACCAATTCGGCATTAAACTTTTGATTTCCGGCTTTGTATTTTTCATGGCACAAACTGAAATAAGTATAAATGGCATTCGCATTGGTAATGCTGTCTGAGGCTCTTGAAAAAGCGTTGTCGAGTAAACTTAAAATCTCGTCTGTTGCTTCCATCTTATTGTCGTGTAAAGCCATCGCTTTGTAGACTTCAAAATCGGTTGTCGTTGACGGAAAATTTTTGTTGTATTGGTCATACAATTTCATCAGGTCGCGTACCAAAGATTCTTTCTCTTCAGCATTAGCAGCATTATCGATTTTGTATTGTAGAATAAGGATTCCGTCAGTATAAACGATTTCGCTTTGTTTTGGGCAATTTTTTCTCACCAAACTCCAAGTGTCATAGGCATCTGCAATATTCCTCGCCTGGAAAAGTTCTTGGTAAGTTGTAATTGTTGATGAACAGTCAAACTTTTGAGCATTGCTATTGGTAATGAACAAGATAGCAATTAGAGAAAAAAATGCTTTCATAATGAAATTTTTAGTCAATTTTACGCTTCACAAACCACCTGTCACTTAATGATAACCCAACGCTGATATTAAAATAATTTTCTTCTACCAAGTTGTAATAAGTAGTACCTCTTTTACCCATTTCCAATCCGATGTTAATTTTGGAAAAACTACCACCTAACGGAAGGCCGAAACCAACATTTACAGCAGTATCAGTAATGGATTTACCTTGAATGACCAAGCCTGTATTTTCATATCGCAACCCACCACGGTAAGTAATTCTTTTAAAATAACTTGAATAAGAGTTAAAGTTAGGAATAAAATAACCGCCTAAGCTATATCGAGTAGCATTTTCGAATGAAGCACCTTCAATATCTGTAAATCGATTTGACGTGACACTGGTGTTCAAAAAGGTTACTTCTCCACCAATCAGCCATTTTTTTACTTGGCCAAAACCTGAGCCAAGAGCTAATTTTGAAGGTAATTTAATTTTAGTGTCGCCAATGCCTTCAACCTCTTCTCTTTCAATAACGTTGATACTTCCTGAGCCTGAAAATTGTATGATGTCAATGGTACGCCCATTACCCAATCTTAATTCCGATTCGGGGGTGTAGGTTAGACTGCTGAAAAAGGAGAATTTACTGTTTATTTTTGTTTGATAAGTTGCTCCGAAGTTTGCATTAAATCCGCTTACTTCTGAAGTGTTAATTTCTCTGGTGCCATATTGGATATCACTTTGGTATCTTAAATTGGTTGTTTCAATAGTACCAAAGTTATATTGGATGTCTGCACCAATGTTGATTTTTTTTGTCAATTGATAACCTGCGCCAACAAATACTTTATTTACACCACCTATACCACTGTATCTTGAATAGATTGGAGTTGCGTCATCCGACAAAGTTTGGATTTTGTATCCAACAGAAGAATAAGGAATCAAACCAAATCCAAATCCTAATTTTCCAACCGGAATTCCAATGGCTAGGTAATCAAAAGCAGTTCTACGGGCTTTTGCTTCTTGGGTTTCTGTTTTAGATGTCGTGTTTGCGTAAGTACCGCCAAGAGCAAAAACGGTCAATTTTAGACTCGCTAATTGGGCCGGATTTTGTAAATTTAAGTGAATGCTGTCAGGAAAAACAGAAACACCACCCATAGAGCGAGTGTCAATGGTTCCTTTAAATTTAATATCACCAATTCCGTAAAAAGAATACGGGGAAGAAGTTCCCTCTTGAGCTAAGGCAGAGAATGAAAAAAGTAAACAAAGGCTTACTGCAATTTTTTTAATCATTTTTGATTGTATTGAAAAGTTTGGTTCAAACTTTCCAACAGAAAATTTGAATTGGCAAATATGGTATTTTTTAATCGTTTAGCCAAAAATTCTGCATCGCCACCCGTTAAAATTATGATAAATTTAGCGTATTGCGCTTTATACTGTTCGATAAAGCCATCAATTTCAAGAGTCACGCCATTGACAACGCCTGAATGTATAGATTCTTCTGTCGAATTTCCGATTACATATTCCGGATAGGCTTGTGTTAATAAGGGTAACTTCGCTGTGAATTGATGTAACGATTCATAACGCAAACGAATACCGGGAGAAATAGCACCGCCCAAATATTGATTGTATTCATCGATAAAATCATAAGTAATACAAGTACCGGCATCAATTACCAATCGGTTTTGATTGGGAAATTGCAAAGTAGCGCCTGTAGCTAAAACCAATCGGTCAATGCCAAGTGTTTTTGGAGTAGTGTATAAATTATCAAAGGGGAATTGACTTTGATGAGAAATAAAATGAATTGAAGTGGTTTTTTCAAAAGTCAAAAAGACCGATTTGTCGATATTTCCAACAGAAGCAACAACAATTGACTTAATTTTCGAATATTGTTCTAAAATAAATTCAAGTTTTTCAATCATTTCTTTTTTGTCAAAAACAAAAACCTCTAAAAGAGTATTGTCTTCAAATACAGCTGTTTTGATACGAGTATTTCCAACATCTATGGCTAATAGCATACATCGATTTTTAATGAGGCTAAGGTACGAATAGATTTTTTTTATTATTTGTTTTGGATAAATTAAAAATCGTTCTATATTTGCACCCGCAACACCCAAGGCATACAGCCGAAAGAAGCGTAGCTAAAGCAAGGTATCTTAGCTCAGTTGGTAGAGCAATGGACTGAAAATCCATGTGTCCCTGGTTCGATTCCTGGAGATACCACCACAAAACCTCGATAAGAAATTATCGGGGTTTTTTGTTATTTTTACAATATGCATTTTCTTTATGTACTTTATTCCGCTTCAGCCAATAAATTCTATGTCGGAGAAACTAATGATATAGATAATAGGTTATTGAAACATAATAATCACTCATATGATGGCTCTTTTACTAAAATAGCTGGAGACTGGAAAGTTGTTTTATTGTTTGAATGTATTTCAAAAGATCAAGCTTTTAGACTTGAGAAATTTATAAAGAAAATGAAAAGTAAAATCTTCATTGAAAAAATCATTGTTAATCCAGAAATCTTGATAGATATTATTTCAAAAAATAATTTTTAATCCATATGTCACTGGTTTCCCCTAAGCTTCGGGGCTGGAGATACCACCACAAAACCTCGATAAGAAATTATCGGGGTTTTTTGTTTTCGATAATTCTACAAGTCAAAAACCCATCTGAAACTGCATTTAACATAAAAATATGAGGTAGTTTCTAATTTTTTCACTAAAATTGACCTCTTTTATAATCAATCTTTACAATGAAATTAAAACAAGCAGTTGTACTGTTCCTATTATCGTGCTTTTCAGTATCGGCACAACAAAAAATAAGTGTAGAAGAAATTTACACAGGAGCATTCAGAGCTCAAGGCATGGACGAACTCATTGCCATGAAAAATACCAACCAATACACCGTGCTCAACTTTGACAGAAACACGAGAACTATGCAAATCGATTTATATGATTTTGCAACCCTAAAAAAAATCAATACTTTAATTGACACTAAGAACTTCTCAGAATTAGCCAACGGTATTGACAGCTACGTTTTCAGCAAAGACGAAAAGCAATTGTTGATTGCTAATAATACCAACCCAATTTTTCGTCACTCCTTTACCGCAGATTATTTCCTTTACAATTTAGAGACTAAAAAGTTAACCAAAGTGTTAGAGCAAGCCCAAGAACCAACCTTTTCTCCGGATGGTTTTAGAATAGGTTTTGCGAAGAACAACAACCTTTTTATTTATGATGTCGCTTCCGCAAAAGTTACTCAGGTTACGAGAGACGGAAAGAAAAACAGTGTCATTAATGGTATCACGGATTGGGTTTACGAAGAAGAATTTGCTTTCGTGAGAGCTTATGATTGGAGTGCCGATGGGAAAAAACTGGCATACATCCGTTTTGACGAAAGCGAAGTCCCTGAGTTTTCAATGAATGTTTTCAAAAAAGATTTGTATCCAACGGTGGAAACCTTCAAATACCCAAAAGCAGGCGAGAAGAATGCTTTAGTTTCTTTATATGTTTACGATGTGACTTCGGCTGCTTCAAAAACTATCAATTTAGGTAATTACAATGATTTCTACATCGCCAGAATGAAATGGACTAATGATGCCAATGTTCTTTCGGCCCAAGTCTTAAACCGTCACCAAGATAATTTAGACTTGCTTTTTATTGACGGAACTACCGGAACTGCGAAAGTAGTTTTGAACGAAAAAGACAAAGCTTATGTAGATGTAACCGACAACCTAACATTCTTAAAAGATAATAGTTTTATCTGGACATCCGAAAAAGACGGTTACAATCACATTTATTTGTATGACAAAACCGGTAAGTTGAAAAACCAAGTGACCAAAGGCAATTGGGAAGTCACGTCTTATTATGGTTTTGATGAAAAAACAAAAACAGTTTTCTATCAATCGGTTGAGAATGGTTCAATTGTGAGAGATGTATACCGAATTGGGTTAGACGGAAAAAATAAAGTAAAATTATCACAACAAGTAGGAACGAATGCTGCGACTTTTAGTCCGAATTTTGAGTATTTTATCAACACCTATTCGAGCGCGACCCAACCAACAGCTTATACTTTGAACAGTTCTAAAGACGGAAAACAAATTCAATCCATAGTTGACAACAAAGCTTTAGCTGAAAAACTTAAAAAATACGATTTACCAAATAAAGAATTCTTCGAGTTAACTACCGAAAAAGGGCACAAGTTAAATGCTTGGATGATCAAACCCAAAGATTTTGACGCCTCAAAAAAATATCCGGTTTTTATGTTTCAATATTCCGGTCCCGGTTCGCAGGAAGTGGCTAATAATTGGTTAGACACCAACGACATGTGGTTTATGATGTTGGCGCAACAAGGCTATATTGTAGCTTGTGTGGACGGAAGAGGAACCGGTTTTAAAGGCGCTAATTTCAAGAAATGTACCCAAAAAGAATTAGGTAAATTTGAAGTTGAAGACCAAATCGATGCCGCAAAAGTCATCGGAAATTATACTTATGTAGATAAAGCCAGAATCGGTATCTTTGGCTGGTCTTATGGCGGATTTATGAGTAGCAACTGTCTTTTTAAAGGTGCTGATGTTTTCAAAATGGCGATTGCGGTGGCTCCGGTAACCAATTGGAGATTCTATGATAGCATTTACACTGAAAGATATCTGCAAACACCACAAGAAAACGCCAGTGGTTATGATGATAATTCACCTATTAATCATGTAAGCAAATTGAAGGGAAAATTCCTTTTAATTCACGGAACCGCTGATGACAATGTACATGTTCAAAACACGATGCAAATGATTGAAGCCTTGGTGCAAGCCAACAAACAATTTGACTGGGCGATTTATCCCGACAAAAATCATGGAATTTATGGTGGCAAAACCAGAATCCAATTGTATAACAAAATGACGAATTTTATCAAAGAGAATTTATAACTAATCAATACATACTAAAACCAATTTTATGAGTGAAGCTACAGTAAAAACAGGACATCCAAAAGGACTTTGGGTATTATTCGGAACCGAGATGTGGGAAAGGTTCAACTTCTACGGAATGCGAGCAATTCTAACCTTATTTATGGTGAATTCATTGATGATGAAAGAAGAGGAAGCTTCTATTATTTATGGAGGATTTCTTGGGCTTTGTTATTTGACACCAATGTTAGGAGGCTTTATTTCTGACCGTTTTTTCGGAAATAGAAATTGTATTATGCTTGGAGGTGCCATGATGGCGATTGGACAATTGATGCTGTTTTTTAGTGCCAGCGTTTTTAGTACCAATTTAGGTTTGGCGAATACCTTAATGTGGACAGCCTTAGGTGTAATTGTTTTTGGTAATGGATTTTTCAAACCAAATATTTCTTCAATGGTGGGAAGTTTGTATCCAAAACAAGAAAAATCAAAATTGGATACTGCTTTTACTATTTTCTACATGGGAATAAATATTGGAGCATTTTTAGGTCAGTTTATCTGTCCGCTTATTGGAGATGTAAAAGATCCGGGCGGTATAAGAGATGTTCATGCTTTCAAATGGGGATTCTTGGCAGCATCGATAGCGATGATTATTGGAACGGCTATTTTCTTTTTCTTGAAAAATAAATATGTAGTTACACCGGAAGGCAAACCAATTGGTGGTATTCCATCAGGAAATGATGCAGGAGATTATGAAGAAGGCGAATCACAAAAAGCGGTGTTTTCTATGAAGTCAATTGTTACTGCACTTGCTGTTTTTGCAGTTGTCTTCTTTATTTTTAATTATTTTACTGAAGGTGAAAATGTGGTAAAAATCTACATTTATCCATTTATTTATGCTAGTGGCGTTTCACTTGCCACTTTAATATTGTTAGATAGTACATTGACCAAAGTAGAAACCCAACGTATTTGGGTAATTTACATTATGTCGTTCTTTATCATTTTCTTCTGGGCGGCTTTCGAACAAGCAGGTTCGTCGTTAACATTCATTGCTGACAACCAAACCGACAGAAATATGTTTGGTTGGAATATGCCACCATCAATGGTTCAGATTTTTAACGGTTTATTCGTTGTAATCTTCGCTTTCCCTTTCAGCGTGCTTTGGGACAAGTTAAGAGCCAAAAATAGAGAGCCGCTTTCAACAGTGAAACAATCGATAGGATTGCTTTTAATTGCATTGAGTTATTTTATCATAGCCAATAATGTAAAAGATTTGGGGAACTCAGGGTTATTAGCCATCAAATGGTTGATTTTGTTATATTTAATCCAAACATTTGCTGAGTTGTGTTTATCTCCAATCGGATTGTCTTTGGTTGGTAAATTAGCACCAAAGCGTTTTGCTTCATTAGCCTATGGTGTTTTCTTTATTTCGAGTGCAGCCGGATATGCTTTATCCGGAACTTTAGGCTCAATTTTACCAGCAACAGGAGATAAATTCAAAAAAGCGTCTGAATTAGGGATTGATTTGCAAGGTGTTTTAGACAAGTCAGTCATACCAACTGCAGAGCAAACTAAATTATTGGCGGAAAACCAAATTACTGATCATTATCCATCATTTGCAGGCTTTGAAATTACTAGTTTGTATGAATTCTTTATGGTGTTTGTAGTGCTTTGTGGAATTGCTTCTATTATTTTATTCTTATTGACACCGGTAATCAAAAAAATGATGCACGGCGTGAGATAATCACAGATTAAAAATATTTTTTATATCTTTCAAACCTACAAGAAACCCTTGTAGGTTTGTTTTTTAAATTAAGAAATTATGTGGAAAAGTCACCCTAAAGCGCTGCCTTATTTGTTTTTATCCGAAATGTGGGAACGATTCGGATACTATTTAATGATTGGTATTTTTACCTTGTATCTTAAAGATGTTGAGGCAGGTTTTGCCATGACCGAGAAAGAAGCGTCTGATTTGTATGGCACTTTTATCGCTTTGGTATTCTTAACACCTTTTATTGGAGGCTTGGTTGCCGATCGTTATTTCGGTTATAAAAAATCAATTGTGATTGGAGGTTTGATGATGGGTGCCGGATATATGCTGATGGGAATTCATGACATTACTATGCTTTATGTCGCTATGACTTTGGTTATTGTTGGAAACGGATTCTTTAAGCCCAATATTTCTACACTTTTAGGGAATTTTTACAACGACGAGCAATACAAAGACAAGAAAGACGAAGGTTACAACATTTTCTACATGGGAATCAATGTCGGTGCTTTTATCTGTAATTTCTTTGGAGCCGCTTTGCAAATAGTATTAGGTTGGCAATACGCTTTTATGGCTGCCGGTGTCGGAATGCTTATCGGTGTTGTGGTATTCTTAATGGGAACCAAACATTACGGAGATAAAACCGAGAAAAAGGGGATTCAAGAAGGCGATATGCCATTTTATAAAATCGTGTTGTTTATTTTGGTTCCATCGGTAATCTTCGGAGTAATCGGTTGGTTTTTAAAAGGAGTACTTTCAGAGGCCAATCCGGATAGCTCCATCTTTGGTTCGGATAGTACCGATGCGTTTATCTTCGCTTGTATTCCGGTGATTTTCTTTTACGGAAGTTTGTATTTCAAAGCCAAAGCCGAAGACAAAAGACCCATAGGCGCTTTGTTGGCCATTTTTGCGGTGGTGATTTTATTTTGGGCAGTATTCAAATTGAATGGTTCTGCACTAAATACTTGGGCTGACCGTTATACCGATAGAGAAATCACAGGTACAACGCAAACGGTTTTTAACAGCTTGAAATTATCTAAAGAAGTTGAATATAAAAAGGATTCTACAGAGTTGTATGATTCCGGATTCCGTCTTCAAAAAGAGAATGGAGAAGTAAAAAAGGTAGTTGATTATCCAATTTATTTCAGAAACGTAAAAGAAGAAAAGAAACCTGAAGAAGGAAACAAAATCAGTATTTGGGCCACCAATTTGAGTCAGTCCATCAATCCGGGTTGGGTAATTATTTTGACGCCATTGATAGTCGCCTTTTTTACCTATTTGAGAAGTAGAAAAAAAGAGCCGAGTACACCAACAAAAATTGCTTTTGGATTATTAATTTCAGCCTTATCTGTTTTAGTAATGGTCGCTGCGGTTCATATTGGTAACAATGGAAGCGAGAAAGTTTCCGTTTGGTGGTTGGTCGCTAATTATGGCGTAATTACTATTGGAGAACTTTTCCTCAGTCCAATGGGATTATCCGTTGTTTCTAAGTTATCCCCAAAAAATATTACTGCCTTGATGATGGGCGGTTGGTTTTTATCAACTTCTATCGGAAACAAATTGAGTGGCGTTTTGGCCAGTATGTGGGATACTTACGATGATAAAGCAGACTTTTTTTGGGTGAATTTCGGTTTGTTGATGTTTGCTACTTTATTGATGTTTGCTTTGGTGAAAAAATTGAATAAAGTGATGAAAGAAAAAGGAATTAATTAATTCCATAACTTTAATATTTTGTTTATTGATGTCATTAATTTCATTTTCTGAGAGAAAAATTAAGGCAAGATGTAAAATAGCCGACAGTTTTTGGTACTGTTTTTGTTTATATTTGTAAAAAAAATAATAACACATGAAAAAATTAATCCTTACGTTATTCCTGGTTTTAGGGTCATTAACGATACAAGCACAAGAATTAACCTGGCAAACCGATATCAATAAAGCCATGGAAATTTCAAAAAAATCTAAAAAGCCATTAATGTTATTTTTTACCGGAAGTGACTGGTGTGGTTGGTGTATCCGTTTGCAAAAAGAAGTTTTAAAAACACCTGAGTTTGCTAAATGGGCCAAAGACAATGTTGTTTTAGTTGAATTAGATTTTCCTAGAAGAACTGCACAACAACCCGAGATTCAAAAACAAAACATGGAGTTGCAACAAGCTTTAGGGGTAAGAGGTTATCCAACAGTTTGGTTTGTTAATGCTACTAAAAAAGACGGAAAAATAAACTTAGAACAATTAGGAAGTACAGGTTATGTTGCCGGTGGACCAACACCTTGGTTAGAAGGTGCCAAACAAATATTAGCACCAAAAAAAGCATAACTAATCAGCATTAAATTTTATAGAATCCCTTTTCATTAGTATAGTGAAAAGGGATTTTTTCTTTTCGGCAAGTCGATTCCCAAAGTCTTACATAGCTTTTAAAATTCGAGCCATCTACAACAATTTCTTTGGGTTTATATACTGTGAGTAAGCGTTCAAAATTGAGCTTTGGCGAATGGGTAATGATTAAAACATCGGGTTTTATTTTCTCTGAATAAACGGCATAACTGTCAATCAACATTATTCTTTTGTTTTTGAAATAGAATACATTTTGTAGTTTCTTTTTTTCTTTGGCTTCACAAAAGTTGCCAACCAAATACGATTGTACAGCAAGATTGTTTTCTAATGATTTCAATATGCTATCATTGCTGTAAACTGTCACAAATCTATTTTGCCTTTGGGTAATAATAGTGCTCTTTTTTGTATTGAAAACAATCAATTCTTTCACGTTGTTTGTTTTGAATTTAGTGTCAATATAAACAATTTGTAATGCTATAGTGCTCAGTAAAGCTATTGACAATCTTTTGAATTCAGGTTTTTTTAACCAAACTATTATAGCGATAATCATTACATAGGAAACCCAAAGCATTGCAGTGGTAAACGAAATATTGCTGAGGACAAAATCCTCAAAAGAAGCTATCCAATTAATAATATGGTTCTGAAGTTCTATCAGGAATTCCAAGGGTTTCACCACAAGAAAAGAGACTTTTCCGAAACAAGCTGTTATGATGGCGATCAAACCTACAATCATTATAATTCCGAGTAAAGGCAGCACGATGATATTGGTTACAAAAAACAATCCGGGGAATTGATGAAAATAGTATAGGCTTAAAGGCATGGTGCCAATTTGTGCCGCAAATGAAACCGTTACGATGTCCCAAATGTATTGGGTGATTTTATATTTTGGTTGCCAAATTTCAGATAGTAAAGGTTGTAACCAAAGAATAAAAAACAAGGCCAAATAACTCAGCTGAAATCCAATATCAAACAAAAATGAAGGTTTCCAAAGGAGAATTAATAGCATAGATACTAATAACGTATGAAAATTATTTACGGTTCTTCTGAAATGATTCCCAACAGCTACAAAGGAGAACATAGTCACAGAACGCACTACCGAAGGCGCTAATCCGGCTAAAATCCCATAACTCCATAGCGATAAAAGAATAATAATAAGTTTGATTACAGCATTTCTTTTGGTATTCGCCATTGGCTTCAAAAGAAAAGTAACAAACAGTAAAATGAAACCAACATGAAGTCCGGAAACAGATAAAATGTGGACAGCGCCGGCCAATTGGTAATCTTTCAAAACTTCCGGTGAAATGTCTTGTTGTTGCCCTAATAACAAAGCAATCATTATATTGAGTTCTTCTGTTTTAAAACGAGAAGCTTTCAGATTTTGAATGATTTTAGTGCGAAAATTAGAAAAACCTGACCAAAGCGTTGACTCGAATTTACCAATTGTCATTTGTTTTTCATCAATATAAACTTGTGCATAAATCTCTTGATTTTCCAAATACTTACCATAGTCAAACTGATTAGGGTTAAATGGATTTTTGCTTTTATAAATACTGCCTGTAACTTTGACATGGCTGCCAATTGGGAAATCTTCAATCTGATTAGGTTTTCTAATATTGAGAATGATTTTGCCAAAACTTTGGTGGTTGTCAATGGTATGTATTACCGAGACATAACGGGAATTTTTGGGAGTACTTTTTAATTTTTCATGAACAACAAGTTTGATTTCATGAAATGAATCATCTTCAATCTGATTGAGATAATGATTTTGGCTTAAAGTTTCTTTGTGAAAAATACAAGTCGAAATACCAATATTGAATGAAATCAGTAAAGTTAAAGTCCCAAAAATGAATCGGTAAATCGGTTTTTTTTTAGATAAAAAATGAAAAAACAATAAAAATAGAATTCCAATCAAAAGACTTATAAACACCAAAAACGGCTCAGGTTGGTACTTTTGATAGAAAATTATGCCTAGAATAAAAGTTAGCGTAACTCTTGCTAATGGAAATTGTAAGATTTTCATGTAACTAAATTACATGAAATTTTTAAAATATGAAAGAAAATTACATTAAAACACGATTTATTTGTACGAAAGTTCTATTGTAATAAGGTTCTTTAGTCGATGAAATGATAACGCCACTTTGGGTAGAAGAGTGAATAAATTTGACTTCATCATGGCTGACTTCAACGACCATACCAACGTGGTTGATTCTTCGCCCACGATTGATGAAGAAAATCAGGTCGCCTTTTTTGGCATCTGATAAGTCAACTTTAGTACCAACAGTCGCCATTTCATGAGACGAACGCGGTAAAGTAATGTCAAATTTTTTAAAAGTTGAATAAACTAAGCCTGAACAATCAAAACCGGATTTTGATGTGCCGCCGGGACGATAGTTAACCCCTAAATTGTCTGAAGCACTATTGATAAGTTGCTTGATTAAATAACTCGCATCTTCACTTTCGATGACAATATCTTCGTCATTTTTATGGTTAACGCCGCCGGTTTTTTTGGAGGTGTTTTGCTTTTGAGTAAGGTCTTTGTTTTGGTTTTTCTTTTTCTTTTCAGCACTCTTCACTTCTGAAACAGCAAGGTTTTTTGGTTCGGTATAAAGTCCTTTTTTAACTGCAACTTCCTTTGAAGTTACAATGTTAGACGTAGGTTTACAAGCGGTAAACAAAAGTAAGATAAGCGATATATAGACTATGTTTTTCAAATAAAAGTGTTTTTACAAAAGTAAAAAATAGAGTTTGGAATCAAAACTACTTCAAATCATTTATGATAAATTTAGCAGTTTTTTCACTGGCACCAATACCTCCTAATTTGGTTTCCAATTGGTTGTATTTTTCCAAAAGTGATTTTCGGTGTTCTTCGTTAAGTAACTTAGAAAGCTCTTTTTTTAGATTTTTTGTATTGAATTTGTCCTGAATTAACTCGGTCACCACTTCTTCGTCCATGATTAAATTCACCAAAGAAATGTATTTTAAGGTGATGATTCTTTTGGCAATTTGGTACGAAATAAAACCACCTTTATAACAAACTACTTCTGGTACTTTAAACAAGGCTGTTTCCAAAGTCGCCGTTCCTGAGGTTACCAACGCTGCTTTGGCAACACTCAACAAATCATACGTTTTATTCGAAATGAATTTGACATTTTTATTGGTCAAAAACTGTTCGTAAAAATGATAATCCTGGCTAGGCGCACCGGCAATCACAAATTGGTAATCGCTAAAATCATTCACAATGCTAAGCATGACGCTGAGCATTTTTGAAATCTCTTGCTTGCGACTTCCGGGCAGGATGGCTATAATAGGTTTGTCATCGAGATTATTGTCTTTTCTAAAAGTAACTTCGTCAGTTTTTACACGGTTGTGAATGGCATCTATCAAAGGATGCCCAACAAAATCAACCTTGAAATGGTGTTTGACTTCAAAGAAATCTTTTTCAAAAGGCAGAATTACAAATAGTTTGTCGAAATCTCTTTTGACCGCTTTGATTCGGTTTTCTTTCCAGGCCCAAATTTGTGGCGCAATATAGTAATGGGTTTTGATACCGCGTTCTTTCGCCCATTTGGCAATTCGCATATTAAATCCCGGATAATCTATAAAAATAATCACATCTGGATTAAATTTTTCGATATCGGCTTTACAAAATTTTATGTTATTTAGTATGGTTTTCAGATTCATTACTACTTCAGTAAATCCCATAAAGGCTAATTCTTTGTAGTGTTTAACCAAAGTACCTCCGACACTTTGCATCAAATCGCCACCCCAAAAACGAATCTCGGCAGATTCATCTTCTTTATAAAGCGCTTTCATCAAATTGGATCCATGCAAATCGCCCGAAGCTTCGCCGGCAATGATGTAGTATTTCATTTTTTGCGTGTTTATTTTCTATTGGTAAAAATGCAGTCGCTACGCTCGTGTCATTCGTAATATTTTATAAATCCCAAGAATTTAATTGTTGAATGGCATGATGCGCCGTCAAATCAAACTGAACCGGAACTACGGAAATATAGCCTTTCGACAAAGCCCATTCATCGGTATCTTCGCCTTTATCTAAATTGACAAATTCGCCGCTTAACCAATAATAATCTTTGCCGTAAGGGGTTTGTCTTTTGTCAAATTTTTCCATCCAAATGGCTTTCGCTTGGCGACAAATTTTGATGCCTTTGATATCATCATATTTCAATTTCGGGAAGTTGACGTTTAAAACCGTACCTTCCGGTAGTTTTTTGGTCAAAACTTCTAAAGCAATTTTCTTGATAAATGGTTTGATGGTTTCAAAATCGGCGTTCCAGTCATAATCTAATAAAGAGAATCCAATTGCCGGAATACCTTCAATGCCTGCTTCAACTGCTGCACTCATAGTTCCCGAATAAATCACATTGATAGAAGAGTTAGAGCCGTGATTAACGCCTGACACGCACAAGTCAGGTTTCTTTTTCAAAATTTCATTAACTGCCAATTTTACACAATCCACCGGCGTTCCGGAGCAAGCATATTCCAAAATCGCTGCGTTTTCGGCAGAAATTTTATTTAAATACAAAGTACTGTTGATGGTAATGGCATGACCCATGGCGCTTTGCGGACTGTCAGGAGCAACAACAATTACGTTGCCAATTTCAGCCATAACGGCAATCAGAGCGCGAATTCCCGGAGCATTAATGCCATCGTCATTGGTAACTAAAATAGTAGGTTTGGTAATCATGTTTTTAATTTCCGGTTTTTAGCACAGTTTTTGACTGTCTTGTTATTAAGGCAAAATTAACCATTTTAAGGCTTTACAGCGATACAAATTTTTATAACTTTGAACCAATTGCGATTCTTAAGTGAATGAATGAAATGATTTTTAACAAAAAATTATCTGATCAGTAAATCCTTGGCATGGTTTTTTGTTTAATTTAGACCAATAATTAATGAATGTTATAATGCAGTTTATGAAAAGAAATTATAAAGCACTATTGATAGTTTTGACACTATCAGTGGCCTTATTGGGGTTTAGTTTATTCCCGAGTAAGAAAGAATCAGACCCGGAAAAAGATAAGTTATTAATTGAATTATTGGCTTTTGTCATAGAAAAAGGACATTACGATCCGGCGACTGTTGACGATACCTTTTCAAAAGGTGTTTACAAGGATTATTTGAATGCTTTAGATCCGTCAAAGCGATTCTTTTTGCAATCGGATATTGAGGATTTTGCCAAATATGAAACGCAAATCGATGATCAGATTTTAAACAAAGAATTATCGTTTTTCGACTTGACTTACACTCGATTAATGAAGCGTATGGAGGAAAGTAAAAGCTATTATAAAGAAGCTTTAGAAAAACCTTTTGACTATAAAAAAGACGAGACTTTCAATGCAGATTATGAAGTTATGCCTTATGCAAAATCGGTTAAGGAATTAAAGGAAAGATGGCGTTTGCAAGTCAAATTATCAGCTTTGTCTTCATTGGTTGAAAAGCAAAAACTGCAAGAGGATTATGCCAAAGATTCTAAAAAATCAATCGAAGAAAGACTCAAAGAATACAAAGAAAGTTTAGGGGAAAGAATAACGCCTGAATTGGAAAATAAATTTGTGGAGAATGCTAAGAAAAAACAATCGGAAGCGCCAAAAACATACGAACAATTAGAAAAAGAAACGCGTGAAAGCACTTTGAGTTCTTTGAATGACAATTTCAATTTCATTAAAGATTTAGATCGCGAAGATTGGTTTTCAGTTTATGTAAATGCCATTGCTTCTCGTTTTGACCCGCACACTTCTTATTTTGGTCCAAATGAAAAAGAGCGATTCGATTTAAGTATGAGCGGAAAGTTAGAAGGAATCGGTGCTCGTTTGCAAAAGAAGAATGACTTCACTGAGATTTCTGAATTGATTTCAGGCGGTCCGGCTTGGAGAGGAAAAGAATTAGAATCAGGTGATGTTATTTTAAAAGTAGCACAAGCCGATGGAGAACCGGTGGATGTAGTCGGCATGCGTTTGGATGATGTGGTGAAAAAAATCAAAGGACCAAAAGGAACTGAAGTTCGTTTGACCGTTAAGAAAACAGACGGAACCATAAAAGTAATTACCATCATCAGAGATGAAGTGGAAATTGAAGAAACCTATGTGAAATCAAGTGTTGTTGAAAAAGATGGTTTCAAATACGGCATCATTTATTTGCCAAAATTCTATATTGATTTTGAAGATGTAAATAGTCGTGACGCCGGGAAAGACGTGGCCATTGAAGTAGAAAGATTAAAAAAAGAAGGTGTACAAGGAATTGTAATGGACGTTAGAGATAATGGTGGCGGTTCTTTGAAAACCGTTGTTGATATTGCCGGATTATTTATTGAGCAAGGTCCGATTGTACAAATCAAATCGGCTGCCGGTAAAAAAGAAGTGTTGTATGACAGAGATGCAAAAGTACAATGGGACGGACCGTTAGTAGTGATGATTAATGAGTTTTCGGCTTCGGCTTCTGAAATTTTAGCAGCAGCAATTCAAGATTACAAACGCGGCGTTGTCATTGGAAGCAAGCAGTCTTATGGTAAGGGAACAGTTCAAAATGTAATCGATTTGAATCAGTTTGTTCGCGGTAGTACTTATGGTGATTTAGGAGCCTTAAAAACCACAACTCAGAAATTCTATAGAATTAATGGTGGTTCAACTCAGCTAGAAGGCGTAAAGAGCGACATTGCTATTCCGGACAGATATTCTTATCTAAAAATGGGTGAAAGAGATATCGAAAATGCTATGCCTTGGGACAAAATTGATGCTGCCGATTATAAAATTTGGGACAAGCAAAACAATTTTGATTTGACCATATCTAAAAGCAAAAACAGAATGCAAAATAACCCGCAATTGCAATTGATTGATGACAATGCCAAATGGTTAGACGAGAGAAACAAAGAGAACGTTTATAGTTTGAACATAGATAAATTCAAAGCGGAGCAAAAATCTTTGGAAGAAAAGAATAAAAAGTACAAACCTATTGTAGATTACAAAAATGCTTTCGACTTTAATTCGCTTCCTTATGAAGTGGAAAGCATGAAAAATGATCCTGTACTTAAAGAGAAAAGAGACAGATGGCATGAAAGCTTGTCAAAAGATATTTATATAGAAGAAGCGATTCACATTTTAAATGACTTGCAATCTGAAAACAACAAAGGTTTGTCTTCTAAATTGAAAAAGGACAAAGTAGTTAAATCTTAATTGAATTTATATAATAAAAAAGCCTCCAATTTGGAGGCTTTTTTTAATTTCTGAGTTTATTTACTTTCTTTTCTGTTTTATCAAGGTCATCCTGTAACTCTTGAATTTTGATTAATTTTTTACTGATTTTGATGTTTTCTTTTTCGATATCAATCTCAGAAATTTTTCCTTTTCGTTTACTTTTCTCTAGCTTGGCTTTTAGTTTTTCGAGATTCTTTGTCTCTTTATTAATTTTTTCTTTTGTTTTGATTAAAGATTTTTCTCCTGAAGCAATTTTCTTTTGTTCTTTGGCGAATTGTTTTTGCTCTTTCTCCAGTTTTCTTTGCTCTTTGTCTAAAGCCTTGGCTTGTTTTTCAGCTGCTTTTTTCATTTTTTCAGCCTCTTTTTCTTTGGCTAAAGCTGCTTTCTTAATGGCGGCTGCTTGTTCAGGGGATAAAGTTGCAGCGGCTTGCTCTTTGGCCTTCACCAATTCAACTTGTTTTAAAGCAATGGAGTCTGTAGGCCTGTAAACCGAATCAGTGGCTACTTGGGCAGTTAATGAAAAGCTGCAGCAAAAAGTGAGTAAGGATAATAAAGTTAATTTTGTTTTCATGACTTGGACTATTTAGTGTAATCTCAAAGTTACAAAAACCATTCCGCAATTACCATTCATTTACTTTATTAGCATCCATCTTGAGGAAGATGAAAAGCAAAATAGTGAATCCCCATAGACCGGAACCGCCATAAGAGAAGAAAGGCAATGGTACTCCGATGGTTGGAAAAACCCCAACAACCATAGCAATGTTTACGAAGAAATGGATAAATAAAATTCCGGCAACACAATAACCATAGACCCGACTAAACTTGGTCTTTTGCCGTTCAGCGAGATAAATGATACGTGTGATCAGGATGACAAATAAGGCAATGACAAATAGCGAACCGGTGAATCCCCATTCTTCGCCAACGGTGGTGAAGATATAATCGGTGTGTTGTTCGGGTACGAATCCTCCTTTGGTTTGCGTTCCTTCCAGATATCCTTTTCCAAACCAACCACCGGAACCAATAGCAATCTCGGACTGATTAGTATTATATCCAACGCCTTTCATATCAACTTCTTTCCCTAAGAGAATATTAAAACGGTCGCGGTGGTGCTGCTTGAATACATTTTCAAAGACATAATCTACAGAAAAAACATATCCGGATACGCCTACTAAAATGATTGCACTCAAAATCCAATTTCGGTCTATTATTCGGCTTCTATAGTAAATAAAAAGGATAACAGCCAACGCAATTCCAATTAGTGCTAAAGGTTTAATGACTAAAGCTAAAACAAATAATAAGATGGCTATAAAACCGGTCCAAACATACCATGCCGGCAATCCTTCGCGATAAAGCACTAAAATGAAAACCGTATAAATCAGAGCACTCCCGGGATCGGGTTGTGGCAAGATGAGCATTACGGGAAGAAAAATAATAATTAGTGCTTGTATCTGACGATTAAAGTCTTTTAAATTGACTTGTACGTCGCTCAAATATTTGGCTAAAGCCAACGAGGTAGCGGCTTTGGCAAACTCTGAAGGTTGAAGTGTAAAACTTCCTATGCCATACCAACAACGTTGTCCGGCGATGGTTTTTCCAAAGAGAAACAATCCGGCCAAGGACAATAAGGCAACGGCAAAAATGATACTGGAATATTTTTCATAGAACTTGGCATCTACCGAAAGTACCACGAAAATCATAGGAATCGAAAAAAGGATAAACAAAAACTGCTTCCCGTAAATCTGACTAAAATCAAAAATCGAAGTTTCTTGTTCTATAGAAGACAAGGAAGACGAATAAATATTCAACCAACCCATTATCACTAAGACAATATAGATGACGATACTTATCCAATCTAAATTATTTGTTACACTTTGATTTTTCATTTTTGGTTGAAATTATTGTGGAGATGTACTCTTTTTAATTTCGTTGGTGTCTTTAACGGCAGCTTTTACCGGAGCTTTAATACTCTTATTGATTAAAGTGTCAATAATCGGATTAACAATGTACTTGTTGTATTCCGCTTGAAGACTTCCTTCTAACATTCGTTTCTCTAAATCTTTTCGGGTAATTTTTCTTTTGATGTATTTTTCAATCATCAAACTCGTGATAGGACCAGCCCAACGCGAACCCCAATAGCCGTTTTCTACAAATACAGCTATCGCAATCTTTGGATTGTCTTTTGGTGCAAAAGCAACAAAAATAGAGTGGTCTTGAAGCTTGACTCTTTTACCATTTATTTTGGTGTAATTTTCAGCCGTTCCGGTTTTCCCACAGATGTCAATGCCTTCCACGTTCAACCCATGCGCAGTTCCAAGATTGTAAACATCAAATAAACCGCTAATCATTGGTTCAAAATATTTTTTATCAATGGTAGTTACGTGCTTTGTTGTGAATTTTTTATCAATTTGACCACCTTTAATCTTTTTGATGATATGAGGTGTATAATAAAAACCTCTATTGGCCACCGTCGCAATCATATTAGCCAATTGAATTGGCGTCATCAAAACTTCTCCTTGACCAATGGCATTGGAAACAATAGTTTTACTAGACCAACCCCAGCCGGGATACATTTTTTTATAGGTTTTAGAAGTGGGAAGACTTCCTTTTTTACCGGTTGGTAAGTCGTAACCCATAAATTGTCCTAACCCAAAACTTTTTAAATGTTTGCTCCAAGCATCAACACCAGCAGGAGCGCTTTGGAATTTATTGATGGTTTTCATGTAAATGCTGGCAAAGTAAGTGTTGCACGAATTGTATATTCCATTGTGCAAAACAGATACTCCTGAATCATGGCATCTCATAAATCTTCCCGGAGCATAACTAAAACCATGGTGACAAACAAAACTGGTATTCTCATCGATTACCTCTTCTTGTAAGGCTACTAATCCTGTTAAGATTTTAAATGGAGAACCGGGTGTGTATTCTGCTAAAAGTCCGCGGTCATATAATGGTTTGGCAATAGAATCATGATAAAGCATGGTGTAATTTTTGGAACGTTGTCTTCCAACCAAAATCGCAGGATCATAAGATGGTGCTGTAACTAAGGCTAAAATCTCACCTGTGCTGGGTTCAATTGCCACGATTCCGCCACGTTTGTTAATCATTAATTCTTCGCCATATTTTTGCAATTCGGCATCAAGGGTTAGCGTAATGTCTTTTCCTTGTACGGCAATCGTATCAAATCGGCCTTCTTTATAGGAACCAATGTCACGATTGTATTTGTCTTTTTGAATGTATTTTATCCCTTTTATCCCGCGTAAAATGTCTTCGTAACTCTCTTCAACACCTTGTCTTCCAATTAAATCTCCACTATTGTAGTATTTATTTTTGGCAATGATACCTTCATTTACTTGGGTGATAAAGCCAAAAACATTGGCTCCAAAAGCTACTTGGTAATCTCTCAAAGAACGCTTTTGAATATAAAACCCGATAAACTTTCTTTGCATTTCCTGAAAGGCGGCATATTCTTTTTTGTTCAACTGTGCTAAAAATACCGACGGAAGGCGAGGACTGTATACCTTGGCTTTCTCAATTTTTTTTATAAAATCTTCTTTGGTAATATTGAGTAAAGAACAAAATTCAGTGGTGTCTAAATCTTTGACGTCTTTTGGAATTACCATGATGTCATAAGAGGGTTGGTTGGCTACTAAAAGTTTATTGTTTCTATCGTAGATATAACCTCTTTCGGGATATTCGTATAATTTTTTTATGGCATTATTGTCGGACTTTAATTTTAAAGTATCATCAATTACTTGTAGATAAAATAATCTTATTACCAATAAAATAGCAACAATAAAAATGATTGTGGGCAACAAAACTTTTCTCATCGCTTACTTGGCTTAATGATGTAGATGATAATAATACAAGTGATTAGAGTAAAAATAGTGCTTAAAACCGTGCGTAATAAAATTTCCCAAAGAAAGCTTAGTTTAAACACTTCCAATACAAACAATATGATGTGATGCAAAACAACGGCTATTAATATAAATGAAAAGCGCTCAGGTGTTAAAACATCGTTCAGTTTGACGGTTTGATATTCGTAACTCAATCCGAAGGAAAATTTAAAAATAGCCGGTCTGAAATAAGCTAACATGATACAAGCAGCCGCATGCACTCCGCCGGAATTACAAAACATATCCATCAAAATCCCCAAAAAGAAACTCGCCATTAAAAGTCCGGTTTTGTTTCCGTTTACAGGAAAAAGGATAATGAATAAAACATAAGGAAACGGATTGATAAACCCAAACAGGTCAATTCTATTGAATATCAAAACTTGTGCTGCAAGCAACAAGATAAAGCGAGCGATATTTCCTAACAACGCACTATTCATTTTTTTTGCCTTTATTTTCTAAAGTAGAAATTTCTTCTGCATCTTTGTTTTTAATGATATACACATGGCCTAAATTGGTCATATCATTAAACAATTTGATGTTTAGGGTATAATAATTTGTTTCGTCGTCAACGTAAACATTGTCGATAGTGCCAATGCCAATATTTTCCGGGAAAATAATCGATTGTCCACCGGTTACAATGGTATCACCTTTGCGAACACCTGCCAATCTTGGGACGTCAATCAGTTGAACAAACCCTGTGCTTTTTCCGTTCCAAACTAAAGAACCAAAGTGATTCGATTTTTTGATTTTAGCATTGATTTGAGATTTGACATTCAGAATACTAATGATAGTCGAATAGTTTTTAGAGGTGTTTTCTACAATTCCGATAATACCGGCGCTGTTAATCACGCCCATGTTAGGTTTAATTCCGGAAGCTGAACCGTTGTTGATGGTCAGATAGTTTTCGTGTACACTGTAAGAATTGCGAATGACTTTGGAAACGATAATGTCTGTTTTCTTAACGCCTTTGATTGTGTCAATTTGCGGTAATTTAGTGGTGTCTTTTTGATTAAACAAAAGCGATTTCAAACGGGCATTTTCTTGGGCCAATTCATCGTTTTGAGATTTCAAATGAAAATATTCGTCGATGTTGTTGACCTTTTCATAAATTCCGCCGGTAAAGAAATTAGCCGAGCTAATCACCTTACTTTTGTGATACGAATGCGATTGAATCGTTAAAGAAAGGGATATTACCAAAAGCAGCAAAAACAGTAAGCGATTACTGTTTTTAAGTATAAAATTAAAAATTTGCTGCATTTTTAAACTGTATAATGTTTGTTGTAAATATCCTCAGAAATAAAGGTAAAAAATAATTAGTCTTATCCGCTGATTATTTAATTAAAATACTTCTGAATTTCGGAATATTTTTAAGCGCCATTCCAGTACCACGAACTACCGCTCTTAATGGATCTTCAGCAATATATACCGGTAAATCTGTTTTTTGAGAAATACGTTTGTCCAAACCTCTCAGCATCGAACCTCCACCAGCAAGATAAATACCTGTATTATAAATATCGGCAGCTAATTCAGGTGGTGTTTGTGATAAGGTTTCCATAATCGCATCTTCGATACGTTGGATAGATTTGTCTAAAGCTTTGGCGATTTCTCTATAGGATACTTCAACTTGTTTTGGTTTTCCGGTCAATAAATCTCTGCCTTGTACCGACATATCATCCGGTGGTGTTTCTAAATCATCCGTAGCCGCTCCAATAGTAATTTTAATTTTCTCAGCAGTGCTTTCCCCAACGAATAAATTGTGTTGGGTTCTCATGTAGTAAACGATATCATTGGTAAAAACGTCACCGGCAATTTTAACCGATTTGTCACAAACAATTCCGCCCAAAGCAATAACCGCAATTTCAGTAGTTCCACCACCAATATCAACAATCATGTTTCCTTTGGGTTGCATAATATCGATACCGATACCAATGGCTGCGGCCATTGGTTCGTGGATTAAGTATACTTCTTTTCCGTTTACGCGCTCACACGATTCTTTTACAGCACGCATTTCTACTTCGGTAATACCCGAAGGGATACAAACGACCATGCGAAGTGCCGGAGTAAACATTTTTTTCTTTAGAGCCGGAATGCTTTTGATGAACATACTGATCATTTTTTCAGATGCATCAAAATCAGCAATAACCCCATCTTTCAAAGGACGAATGGTCTTGATGTTTTCATGGGTTTTACCCTGCATCATATTGGCTTCTTTACCAACCGCTATGATTTTACCTGATATTCGGTCACGAGCTACAATTGAGGGGCTATCAATTACAACTTTGTCATTGTGAATTATCAGTGTGTTTGCTGTACCAAGGTCAATTGCTATATCCTCGGTCATGAAATCAAAAAATCCCATAAGTCTTTTAAGGGTTTAAACGTTTATATAAAATTTTAACGCACAAAGTTAAACAAATTAATGTTTAAAATGACGTGTGCCTGTAAATACCATCGCAACTTTATTTTCGTTGCAAAAATTAATGCTCAACTCATCTTTTATCGAACCGCCGGGTTGAATAACCGCCGTAATTCCTGCGTTGTGAGCAATTTCTACACAATCCGGAAAAGGGAAAAATGCATCACTTGCCATTACAGCACCGTTCAAATCAAATCCAAAAGTGTTTGCTTTTTCAATTGCTTGTTTCAAAGCATCTACTCGCGAAGTTTGACCGGTTCCCGATGCTACTAATGTACTGTTTTTTGCAAATACAATCGTGTTTGATTTGGTATTTTTACAAATTTTTGAAGCAAATAATAAATCATCAATTTCTTGTTCACTAGGCTTTGTAGTAGTAACGTAATTTAGGTGTGTTTTATTGTCCGTAATGTTGTTTCTATCTTGTACTAATAAACCGTTCAAACAGGTTCTTACTTGACGGTTTGGCAATGCTACATCATGTTGCACTAAAAGAATTCTGTTTTTCTTTTCAGATAAAATGACAATGGCTTCGTCATCATAACTTGGCGCGATTACAACTTCGCAGAATAAGCTGTTGATTTCATTGGCTGTTGCCGAATCGATTTTATTGTTAGCAATCAAAACACCGCCAAAAGCAGAAGTCGGATCACCCGCTAAGGCTGCTAAATAAGCTTCTTTCATTGTGCTTCTTGTTGCCAATCCGCAAGCATTGTTGTGTTTTAAGATGGCGAAGGTTGGTTCGTTTTCTTTGAATTCTAATATTAAGTTTACCGCAGCATCAACGTCTAACAAATTGTTGTATGACAATTCTTTACCGTGTAATTTGGTGAACATTTTGTCAAATTCGCCAAAGAAAAATCCTTTTTGATGTGGATTTTCTCCATAACGCAATACTTGTCCGTTATCAATACTGGCTTTAAAAATCGTTTCATCTGTATTGAAATAATTGAAAATAGCACTGTCATAATTTGAAGAAACATGAAATGCTTTTGAGGCCATCATTTTTCTTTGTTCCAATGTCGTAGCGCCATTTTGAGTCGATATCAAATCCAACAAAAGAGCATATTCATTTACCGAAGCTACAATTACAGTGTCTTTGAAATTTTTCGCTGCAGCACGAATCAAAGAAATCCCACCGATATCAATTTTTTCTATAATATCTGCTTCACTTGCTCCTGAAGCTACCGTTTTTTCAAATGGGTATAAATCCACAATCACTAAGTCAATTTGAGGAATGTCAAACTCCTTCATTTGTTCTACATCCGAAGAATTGTCTTGACGATTTAAGATGCCGCCAAAAATTTTTGGATGTAATGTTTTTACTCTTCCGCCAAGAATTTCCGGGAACGAAGTGATTTTTTCAACAGGAACTACAGAAATTCCTAATTTATTGATGAATTCTTCAGTTCCACCCGTTGAATAAAGGGTTACATTTTGTTCGTGTAGTTGGCGAACAATTGGCTCTAAACCGTCTTTTGAAAAGACTGAAATTAAGGCTGATTGGATTGTTTTTTGTGTGCTCATTGTGTAGTTGTGTTTAAGGGGACAAAAGTAGTTTTTTTAATGGCAAAATTCAAGCAAGAATTGTAACAATATTTTGTTTTTTGACACAAATAAGTCTGTGTACAAAACAATAGGGATTTTCAATATTTTTATTGAAATTTACCATGACTAAAATCAGCGATAAATGTTACTCTACCTAAGACTGCTAAAAGAAAGTTTTGCCTTTGCCATGAATGCTTTGCGAAACAATAAATTGCGTACGATGCTTTCCTTATTAGGCGTTACCATTGGAATATTTTCCATCATTGCGGTTTTAGCAGCAGTAGATTCTTTAGATCGCAAAATAAAAGATGATTTAAGCTCGCTAGATAAAAATACCATTTATTTGACAAGCATGTCTTTCGGTCCAACTGATATTCCGAGATGGAAGCGCGACCAATTTCCAAAAGTAAGTTATGATGAATACCAATATTTAAAGAATTCTTTGAATAATGTAGAAGACGTTTGTTTTCAATATTTTACTTTAAACCAAACCTTAAAATTTGAAGCCAATACAGTGGATAATGTAAATATGGTTCCGGTTACTTCTGAGTTTACGGATATTCAAAGAATGGAATTTTCTTCAGGACGATTTTTCAACGAGTCAGAGTCCAATTCAGGGAAACAAGTGGTGGTTTTAGGACACGATATTGCTGAGTCACTTTTTGGAGCTGTTGATCCGCTTGGGAAATCGATTCGTATGTATGGACAAGAATTTACCATAATTGGTGTCACCAAAAAGAAAGGTGAATCCGCTATCGGTGTTGGTGGAGGCGATGATGCATCTGCTTTTTTACCTTCTAATTTTTTGAGAAGAATTTATGGTGATAACAACCCAAAAGTGTCAGCTATTATTATCATAAAACCGGAAAAAGATATTGATATTGAAGCGTTAAAAGGTGAAATTACTCAAAAACTACGCAATTTTAGAGGCGTAAAACAAGGCGATATTGACAACTTTTTTATCAGTGTGCTTTCCGGATTTGCTGATTTGATTGATGGTGCTATCGGGCAAGTAAGGGTTGGTGGAATTCTAATCAGTGTTTTGTCGTTTTTGGTAGGCGGATTTGGAATTGCCAATATCATGTTTGTTTCGGTAAAAGAACGAACCAGTTTAATCGGAATTCAGAAATCATTGGGTGCCAAAAACAAGTTTATCCTATTGCAGTTCTTATTTGAAGCGATTATACTTTGTTTGATTGGTGGAATGATTGGTTTGCTTATTGTTTGGCTTTTAGCCATGCTGATGACCAATGTGCTGGAATTTGAATTCATATTGGGCTTTAACAATATAATCATCGGAACCGGATTGTCAGCAGTAGTGGGATTAATTTCCGGAATTTTACCAGCTATTTCAGCCTCTAAATTAGATCCGGTGGAAGCGATAAGAAGTGGGCAATAGATGAGTGTTCACAGTTCAATTGCAGTTTTCAGTTTCCTGTAAATCAAATATAAAGCATAATAAAGGCACAAAATATATTTTTTGTGCCTTTATTTTTTACTTCTTTAGAAGTTATTATCTTATCTCCTGATTCAAAATCAAATCGATATATAAGTTGATTTTGTCTTTCAGTTCTTTTCTTGGTGCGATAAAATCAAGGAAACCGTGATCTAAAACGAATTCAGCCGTTTGAAAACCTTCCGGTAAATCTTTTCCGGTTGTATCACGAACAACTCTTGGTCCGGCAAATCCAATCAAAGCACCAGGTTCAGAGATATTGATGTCGCCTAACATCGCATAAGAAGCTGTTGTTCCTCCGGTAGTTGGATCAGTACACAATGAAATGTATGGGATTTTAGCTTCGGCCAATTGGGCTAATTTTGCGGAAGTTTTGGCCAATTGCATTAAAGAATAAGCCGCTTCCATCATACGAGCACCACCCGATTTAGATATCATTACAAAAGGGATTTTGTTTTTGATGGAATAATCAATACCTCGAGCAATTTTTTCACCTACAACAGCACCCATTGAACCTCCGATAAAGGCAAAGTCCATACAACAAACGACCAAGTCTTTACCTTTTGATTTTCCGACGCCCGTTCTAACAGCATCCTTCAATCCTGTCTTGTCGATAGCGTCTTTTAATCGGTCAGCATATTTTTTGGTATCCACAAAATTCAAAGGATCTTTAGAAGTCATTTTGGCATCTAACTCTATGAATTCATTATTGTCAAACAAAATTTCGAAGTATTCTTTACTGCCAATTCTTACGTGGAAATCATCTTCCGGACTTACCCATAGATTTCTAGCCAATTCGTCTTGGTCAATAATTTTTCCGGTAGGCGATTTGTACCAAAGTCCTTTAGGAACGTCTTTCTTATCTTCTGTTGCGGTGGTAATCCCTTTTTCTGTTCTTTTAAACCAAGCCATAATTTTATAGTTATGAGTTAAAAGTTATAAGTTATGAGTTAAAAGCATCAGCTTATAACTCATAATTCATAACTCATAATTTATAATGTGTTTACGTTATTTAAGTCAGCAAATGCTTGCTCTAATCTCGTGTTGAAAGTTACTTCACCTTCACGAATCCATTTTCTTGGATCATAGTGTTTTTTGTTAGGTGAATCAGCGCCTTCTGGACTTCCGATTTGGGTTCTTAAATAATCAATTTTTGAAGTCATATAATCTCTGATGCCTTCGGTGAAAGCAAATTGTAAGTCGGTATCAATGTTCATTTTGATTACCCCATAAGAAATCGCTTCTCTGATTTCTTCCAAAGTCGAACCTGAACCACCATGGAAAACAAAGTCAACCGGATTTGTTCCGGTGCTGAATTTATTTTGAACATAATCTTGAGAGTTTTTCAAGATTTTCGGCGTCAATTTTACGTTGCCCGGTTTGTAAACACCGTGTACGTTTCCAAAAGCTGCAGCGATAGTGAATTTAGGAGAGATTTTCATCAACTCTTCATAAGCGTAAGCTACTTCATCAGGTTGGGTGTATAATTTTGAGCTATCCACATCTGAATTGTCAACACCATCTTCTTCACCACCGGTAATTCCTAATTCGATTTCTAAAGTCATGCCCATTTTGCTCATACGAGCTAAGTATTCTTTACAGATTTCGATGTTTTCTTCGATAGGCTCTTCAGATAAATCAATCATGTGTGAAGAGTATAATGGTTTTCCGGTTTCTGCGAAATGTTTTTCAGAAGCATCAAGCAAACCGTCAATCCAAGGCAATAATTTTTTGGCACAATGGTCAGTATGAAGAATCACAGTCGCGCCATAAGCTTCCGCTAAAGTATGAATGTGTTTGGCTCCGGCAATTCCACCGGCAATGGCTGCTTTTTCGCCAACATTTGACAATCCTTTTCCGGCATTAAACTGTGCGCCACCATTGGAAAATTGAATAATCACGGGTGCGTTTAATTTAGCGGCCGTTTCTAAAACGCCATTGATAGTACTCGAACCTATTACGTTTACCGCGGGAAGTGCGAATCCTTTTTCTTTAGCATAGTTGAAAATCGCTTGTACTTCATCTCCGGTTGCAACTCCTGGTTTGATATTGTGAGCCATTGTTTTGTGTCGTTTTTAAGTTAAGGTTACAAAAATAATAATTTCTAATTTTAGAAAGGATAATTTATTCCAATATTTAGAACTGATTTGTTAAAACGTATTTCTCTGAACCATCTTTCATTTTCTTCCAATGCCGGGTTATAGGTTTTAAATCCTAAATCCAATCGAATGATGAAGAAATTGAAGTCGTATCGGAATCCGAATCCGGTACCGACCGCTATATTTTCGAGTGATTTTAATCCGTTAAAAATATAATCTTCTTCTTCAGTATTGTCCAATACATTCCAAATATTACCCACATCAGAAAAGAGCGCGCCGTTTAATTTTTGAAAAATGTTAAATCTAAACTCAGCACTAAAAGTCAGTTTCATATTCGCTTCATTAAAATCTAAAAAGCTACCACTTGCACCCGGCCCTAAACTATAAGATTGCCAAGCCCTGATATCATTGGTTCCTCCGGCAAAGTAACTTCGTGAAAAAGGAACGTCATCCGAATTTCCGTAAGGAATCGCTATGCCTCCAAAAGCTTTAACAGCCACCACTTTTTTTCGACTCAAATCCCAATGTTTGATGTACTCAAATTCGGTTTTGATGTATTGAGAAAATTCGACGTCCAAAAAGGTATTGGCGCCATTTTGATTTTTTAATTGCTCAGAAGCTTTTGCGATTAATGCCAGTACATTTCCGGCAGATTCTACTTTGGCTTTGATGGCATAAAATTCGTTGTCGAATAAATCTTTTTTGGATGTTTTGGTAAAAGTAACATTCGAAGCAAAAATTAAGTTGTTCTCAATCAATCTTGCTCTCCTTTCTACGATACTCAATAACGATTTGGCATCCGCTAAAGTTACCGGTACAAGTCCGTCACCAACATCATCAAAGAACGACAAAACACCGTCTTCGATTCTGAGATTTCCATCTTCAAAATGCGCCGGATTTACGGTTGGATAACTTTGTGCTATTTCGTTAACCGTGTTGTATGAAGATTTGTAAATGTTAAAGTAGTTAGACGGATTCAAATTTTTAACGAACTGTATGTTGATTAAATCAAATTTGAATGTGGTGTTTCTTTTAGGTGTCCAATTATAGCTGAGTGAACTTGTAAAGTTTTGTTTGTCTAATCCGATATTCGTTTGTTTAGAATAACCGACACTCAAAGTGGTATAAGGAATCATTGTTTTCGGAATGATTTTGTCTGTTTTGAAAGGCAAAAAGATACGAGGAAAATTCAACTTGGCATCCACTCCGATTTCGGAAATATTGAAGAAAGTATTGTTTGGATTGGCCAAATCTTTAGACGAACCAATATTGCCTCTAAACCCAATTTCAAACGTTTCGGCTCCATTGAATACATTACGAATGCCTAAAAAAGTATTTCCGGTTATCCCGAAATCCTGAATGTTGGAATGCGTAAAATCCGTGGAAAATCCGAAAGTGTATTTTTTTCTCGGCGTCAAATATACGTTGGCAATCAAACTGTTTTTTTGCGTTGGATCTTCTACATATTGAATCAAAGGATAATTAAACACTTTCAGATTGCTCAAATATCTAGAAGTTACCGAGGTTCTGAAATCTGAAAAATAATTGCCTTTGGTTACAAAAATACCGTCGGTAAGTGCTTTTGGACGGTATTTTAATTTGTTGACACTGTATAAATTGATGTCGTTGTAGGTTACACTATCTTGAATAGCCGCATTGGGATTGGTTGGACTGTGATCAGTAAAAATATTTACTTTACTGATTTTGTACAGTTCAAAAGGTTTTGTAGTGATACTGTCTTCTGTTCTGATACTTTCATCGTCAATGTTTAAATAAACATTAGGCTTGTGCTTTTTACCGATGGTATCAATATCAAAGTTGACATAATTTTGTTGGAAGCGAAAAGCACCATTGTTTCTAAAGTCTTCGGTGATGCGTTTCTTTTCTTCGTTAAAATTACTCGTTTCATATCGTTGACCGGTTTTGATAAATGAATTTCTTTTTCGCAACTCGTAAATGGAATCCAAAGGTTTGCTCGAAATATTAGCGCTAATACTATCAATAATATAAGGCTTTCCGGTATTGATGTCATATTTGAGCTTGACTTTTTTCTGGTCGACGCTGTCAATTTTATATTTGGCTGTTACATCAAAATAACCGCGATTATAATAATAGGATTTCAATCGGCGAATTGATTTTCGGGTACTTGAGGTGTCTAATACTACTGGCGCTTCTCCTGTTTTTCTCAAAAAATCGTCCAGACCTGAATATAAGAAAGATTCTCCTAAACGTTTGACTTGTTTTTTAGAAAGCCATTTGGCTTTGCGGTAATAACGTTTCGGATTTTTAATCATTTTGTCCTTGAACAACGAATCTGATTTTGGCTTTGCCAAATTATAAAGGTTCAAGCGAAGACGATATCCTAAAATAGAGCTGTTTTGTTTTTGATACAACTGATTGGTAATGTCTTCACCATTGTCTTTTTTGTCATCAACGTAAATGTCATTTTTGGTGAGTAGTCTCTTCCCATCAGGAACTCTTTTTGTAGAGTCACAACCAAAGATAATTAGCCCAATTAGAATAAATAGTGATATTTTTGCGATACTCTTTTTCAAGTGGTGTGAAATATTTAATTCAAAAATACAGTATTTTATGGTTAGTAAAAACCAAATAAAATTAATTACCAGTCTTCAACATAAAAAATACCGAAACGAGCATCAATTGTTTATAGCCGAAGGTGTAAAAGTAATACAGGAATTGTTATTATCAAATATAGTTTTGGAACATTTATTCGTTACAGAAGCTATTTTTGAAAAGATTAATTCGTCGCAAAAAACAGGGATTAATGAGGCTGAAATGAAAAGAATTTCGGTCTTAACTTCACCGAGTTCTTGCCTCGCTATTTTCAAAATCCCGAAAGTTGCCAAAATCGAAGAGAAAGGGTTAATTATCGCTTTAGATGATATTCGCGATCCGGGAAATTTAGGTACGATTATCCGACTTTGTGACTGGTTTGGTGTTAAACAATTGGTTTGTTCCAATGAAACTGTCGATGTCTACAACCCAAAGGTAATTCAGGCAACGATGGGTTCGATTACCAGAGTCAATGTAAGTTATGTGGATTTGAATGAATTTGTTTCCCATACTTCGCTTCCGGTTTTCGGGACGTTCATGGATGGAAAGAATATTTACAAAGAAACTTTACCAGCAGACGGCGTTTTAATTTTTGGTAATGAAGCCAATGGAATTTCTCCAACTTTAGAAAAAAGCATCAAAAACAGAATCGCAATTCCGAGATTTGGAGATGTGCAACAAACCGAAAGTTTGAATGTAGCTACAGCAACGGCTATATTTTTAAGCGAATTCAGAAGGAACCAATAACTTTTTTAACCGACAACAGATAACTGACTAGTGGAAAGTAAAGTTGATTAAAACCGCACGGGTTTTCAAAGACTCCACGTTTCCTGTCCACGGACTATTCGGGTCGTCATCGCGGATTAACTCATCATTAAATCCGAATACACCTCTGATAGAAGGCGAAAATTTGAAGTATTCAAAGTATAAATCAATACCAAAACCAACAGTGTAGTTTTGTGTCCAAGGTTTTACCCTGAATTTTTGCTCCGAGTTGTCGTCTTTTGATTTGGAATTACTCGATAAATTTAACGTGCTTCCAACGCCGCCAAGTAAGTAAGGCCTAACGTTTCCGGTTCGCAAAGAAGAAAACTTTAACATTAAAGGAAAGTCAATATAAGTGGCTTTTACTTCTCTTAAAGCATCTCTCTCATCGGTGAATCCTGAGTAAGTCAATGTTCTGCTGGCATAATACAAACCCGGTTCGAAACGCAATTCTACATATTCGTGCAATCTCAACACGCCAACCAATCCAACATTAAAACCACTATTGCCTTTTACGTTAATATCTTGTCCGGGTACTTTGTAATCGGTTTTGAAATCGAAGGTACTAAAACCTAAAAAGTAACCCCAATAGACTCTTTGCTTGTCAAAATTCTCTAAGTTAACAATAGGGTCTTTGGCAAAAGTACCTTTTCCAAATTGCGCTTGCGCAGTAAGGTTAAATAGGACAAAAAGGACAATTAATTTCTTCATTATAATGCTGACAACTCAGTTTTTTATTTTTTTGTGGCGGTATAAATGGTCGCTACTCCAAACGTTTGTGGCATGGCTTTACAATCTATAAACGAAATTTTTTGCAAAATATTGTTTAAGGCTTCGCCAAAAGGAAAATTAGCGGCTGATTCTGACAGATAACCATAAGCCTTGTTGTCTTTTGAAAATAGTTTTCCGATTAACGGAAGAATAAATTTGGTATAAAAACCATATCCTTGCTTGAATGGAAATTTCGTGGGAACCGAAGTTTCTAAAATCACAAAAATGCCGTTGGGTTTTAAAACCCTGTAAATTTCAGCCAAACCTTTTTCTAAAGTTTCAAAATTTCTGATACCAAAAGAAACCGTAATGGCGTCAAAATAATTGTCAGGATAAGGAATGTTTTCGCTGTCTCCAACGACCATTTCTATTTTGTCTGACAAGTTTTTGTCGAGAATTTTTTTCTTACCTACTTCCAGCATGCCAACCGATAAATCTAAACCGATAATTTTCTTAGCAGCCGTTGATTCGGCCATCATAATCGCTAAGTCTCCGGTTCCGGTGGCAATGTCAAGGGCAATTTCAGGATTTTTGGCTTTGACCAATTCAATTACTTTCTTTCTCCATTTGACATCAATTCCCATCGAAATGACCCTGTTCAAACCGTCATATTCTCCCGAAATGGTATCAAACATTTGGGTGACTTGTTCTTTTTTACCTAAAGTTGATTCTTTATAAGGTGTAATTTGCTTTGACATTCTCGAATTTTTAACTACGTTCAGTTCGTCTCGCTTTTAAAGACGAAACTCGGGTGACAAATATAAGCCAATATTTTAATTGCCCTAAAACTTATCATTTTCTTTAAGAATTGTGGAACGGAATATTATTTTCGAACAAAGGTTTGGAAAGTAAAATCGAATTGGTTTCGCTCGTCTTTTGGATGGAACTCCGAAAAAACCAATTGCCATTCGTCTAAATTAATCTCCGGAAAAAAAGTATCGGCTTCAAAGGAATGATGTACACGAGTAATGTCAACTTTATCTGCTATGGCTATCGATTGCTTGTAGATTTGGCCTCCACCAATTACAAAAACGTCTTCTTCTTTGGGACAAACTTCAATGGCTTTTTCCAAGGAATCAACTACAATGCAACCTTCGGGTTGGTAGTTTTTTTGGCGTGAAATAACAACATGCGTTCTATTGGGTAACGGTTTTGGAAAACTTTCAAAAGTCTTTCTGCCCATAATGATATAATGTCCAGAAGTCAACGCTTTGAATCTTTTGAAATCCTCTGGCAAATGCCAAAGTAATTGATTGTCTTTGCCAAGCGCATTGTTTTCCGCTACAGCGGCTATGAGTGTAATCATTATGGTGTTGGGTTTGAATTCTCCAAGTCGTTTTTCAGTTTTTCGATTTTCTTGGTTTGTTTGAGCATTAGCTTGTCTATTTGTGCTCTTTCCCAGTTTTTATTCATAAAGCTATCTGTAATGAGTACTTTAATGATATGGAAAATAAAAATACAAGACCAAACGGTCACAATCCAAATCCACCAATTGGTTTCATCGTGAAAGTTCAACCAATGATTGGCTACAAATAAAAACAGACTGCTAATAGCCAGAACAATAAAATGTACAAACAAACGCTTTTTTTGTTTGATTCTGTCTCTCGCATATTCATATAATTCGTGTTGATTATTTTCCATACAGCCGAAATTTGTGCCTTAAAGGTAGAATTTATTTTTAAAATGTTAAAATATCATTTTGAGATAATGTATTACGAAACCGATTTCTTAATCAAAGATGTAAAATTTAAGGGTCTATTAATTGTAAATCTTCTTTTAAATTGGCTATGTTTTTAGCAATGTCATAAAAATAAATTGGCTTGTAAAACCTATAAAAAAATCGCTTTACTTTGCTTCAGTAATCTATAAATGAATTAGTTATGGCTATCAAGAAACAAGTTATAAAAACAAAACCGGTTGTTAAAGTTACCTTTTCAATCGAGGCAAAAGAAGCAAATACAGCAGCAGTAGTAGGAGATTTTAACAACTGGAATCCATCGGAAGGTGAATTATCAAAATTGAAAAACGGAACTTTTAAAGCTACTTTTGATTTACCAAAAGACAATTCTTTCGAATTTAAATATTTAGTGGACGGAACTTATGTAAACGATCCTGAGGCAGACAGTTATGCGTATAACGAATTTGCCGGTGCAGAAAATAGTGTGTTGGCACTATAGGTTTTAATTTTGGTTAGAAGTAAAAATCCGTCTCGATTTGAGACGGATTTTTTTATTATATCGCCACAGCGCCTTTAATATGAGGATGCGGATCATAATCCACTAGAGTAAAGTCTTCAAAAGTAAAGTCGAAAATATTTTTTACTTCAGGGTTTAAAATCATTTTGGGTAATGGTCTTGGTTCGCGTGACAATTGCAATTCCACTTGCTCGAAATGGTTGTTGTAAATGTGAGCATCGCCAAAAGTGTGGATGAATTCTCCAACCTGTAACTCACAAACTTGAGCAATCATCATAGTAAACAAAGCATAAGAAGCAATGTTAAACGGAACACCTAAGAAAATATCAGCACTTCTTTGGTACAACTGACAAGACAATTTGCCATTGGCTACATAAAACTGAAAGAATGCATGACATGGTGGTAAAGCCGCTTTGCCATTGGCAACATTCTCGGCAAATGATTTAGAAGTGTCCGGCAAAACCGATGGATTCCAAGCGGAAACCAGCATGCGTCTGCTGTTTGGGTTATTTTTTAAAGTCTCGATTAACTCTGCGATTTGGTCGATTTCTTCGCTGTTCCAATTGCGCCATTGGTGACCGTAAACCGGACCTAAATCGCCATTTTCATCAGCCCATTCGTCCCAAATTTTCACACCGTTTTCTTTGAGATACTCAATATTGGTGTCGCCTTTCAAAAACCAAAGCAATTCATAAACAATGGATTTTAAATGCAATTTTTTGGTTGTCACCATCGGGAAACCTTCATTCAAATCAAATCGCATTTGGTAGCCAAAAACACTTTTGGTTCCCGTTCCGGTTCTGTCTCCTTTTTGGCAACCGTTTTCCAAAACGTGTTGCACTAAATCATGGTATTGCTTCATAAAATTATTATAAATGTTGAATGTTGAATGATAAATTAATTCAAAAGATTTATTAGTCTTATGCTTTAGCTAAACCATTTAGCATTCAACATTCAAAATAGTTTTAACTTTCTCTCTTCGAAATTTCGTCTCTTATCTTCGCTGCTTTCTCATAATCTTCGTCCTGAACGGCTTTCTCCAAAGCTTCGTGTAGTTCCGAAAGACTCATGCTAACATACAAATCGCCAGCTTTGCCTTCGTTGTCCAATCCGAAAGTTTCCGGGGTTGATAGAACGCCTTCGTCTTCAATGTTTTGATTTTCGATATCGGTTGGATTCGTGTTGAGGTAAATTCCGGCTTTGTCCAGAATGTTTTTATAGGTAAAAATCGGTGCGTTGAATCGCAGTGCTAAAGCAATAGCATCTGAAGTTCGGGCATCGATAATTTCCTCTATTTTGTCGCGTTCGCAAATGATACTCGAGTAAAAAACACCATCAACTAATTTGTGAATAATCACTTGTTTGACAACAATATCAAATCGGTCGGCAAAACTTTTGAATAAATCATGGGTTAAAGGTCTAGGCGGTTTGATTTCTTTTTCCAAGGCAATAGCAATGGATTGTGCTTCGAAAGCGCCAATGACAATAGGTAATTTTCTCTCGCCGTCGACTTCATTTAAAATCAGAGCATAGGCTCCGTTTTGTGTTTGACTATAAGAAATTCCTTTTATGGTTAGTTTTACTAAACTCATTTAGATTTTAGATTGCTGATATTAGATTTTAGATTTTAAATTGAATAAATGGCACAAAGTTCCCAAGAATTCAATACAAATCCCATTCTAGCCCTGACAGGAGTGTAAATCCTTTTTTTGTTTCACGATACTTTGATTAATATCAAAACTCGAACTGACAAAAAAAGATTGCAACGGATGGCAGGAATATGGTCTGCAAAGTAACAAAAACTTTTCGCTTCAAAAAATGGAAAACACAAAAAAAAGAGTCGTTGAAAATTTTATATTTCGACGACTCTTAGAATGAATTAATAATGGTTTATGCGTTTTGAGCTTTGAAGGCTGCTAGTTTTTGTGTCAAACGTGGCAAAATGTCAAAAGCATCGCCAACAATTCCGTAATCAGCTACTTTGAAGAAAGGCGCTTCGGCATCGGTGTTGATGACTACTTTTACTTTAGAAGAATTGATTCCGGCAATGTGTTGAATTGCTCCCGAAATTCCCACGGCGATATACAAATTGGTCGCTACCGGTTTTCCGGTTTGCCCAACGTGCTCGCTATGAGGTCTCCAACCTAAATCAGATACTGGTTTTGAACAAGCGGTTGCAGCGCCAAGAACAGCGGCTAAATCTTCAATTAAATTCCAGTTTTCCGGACCTTTTAAACCACGACCTCCGGAAACTACGATGTCAGCATCGGCTATGGTTACTTTTCCGGATGATTTTTCTACGGATTCTACTTTTACGTTGAAATCGGCTTCGTTTAAACTTGGCGCGAAATCTTCTTCGGCAGCTGAAGCCGCGCTTTCTACCAAACCGTAAGAGTTTTTAGCTAAGCTTAATACTTTAACGTCAGTGGATATTTCGGTGATGTTAAACGCTTTGTTTGAGAAAGCATTTCTTTTGACTTGGAAAGGCGAAGTGCTCAAAGGCAATCCAACCACATTAGAAGCAAACCCGGCGTCTAAACCAACGGTTACCAATGGCGCCATGTATAAACTGTCGGTGGTTGATGACAATAAAATTACTTTTGCACCTTCTTTTTGAGCGGCTTGTTTTACTACGTCGGCGTAAGCTTTTGCGTTAAAGTTGGCTAACTTGTCGTTAGATACTTTTAACACTTTGTCTACACCATATTTGGATAAATCGGAAACATTTCCGGCGTTCACTGTTACAGCGGTTACGGTTGTTCCTAATGATTCGGCTACTTTTTTGGCATACGACGCCAATTCAAAGGCAACTTTTTTGAATTTTCCGTCTACTGATTCTGCATATATTAATAATGACATGATTTTTAAGTTTAGAATTCGTAATTCGTAATTTTTAATTCGTAATTAAATTACTTTCGCTTCGTTGTGTAGTGCATTTACCAATCCGTCCAAATCGTCTGCAGCAAATAATTTCACGGCTGATTTTGGTGCCGGTTTTTCAAATTTTACTGCTTTGGTATTAACGTTTGCGCCAATGGGCTCTAAAACTGTCAATACTTTGGTTCTGGCAGTCATGATACCACGCATATTTGGAATTCGAAGGTCTTTTTCTTCTACTAATCCTTTTTGGCCACCAATCACTAAAGGTAAAGTTGCTGCAATGGTTTCTTTTCCACCGTCGATTTCGCGAGCTGCTTTGGCTGCGTTTCCGTCAATTTTCAGTTCGGTGCAAGAGTTTACAAAGTTGTAGTCTAACAAACCGGCTAACATTCCGGGAACCATTCCACCGTTGTAATCCAAAGATTCTTTTCCGCAGATTACTAAATTGTAACCGCCGTTTTTTACTACTTCGGCTAATTGCTTTGCAACAAAAAATCCGTCTGTAGGTGTTGCATTTACACGAATGGCTTCATTGGCACCGATGGCTAATGCTTTTCTTAGAGTTGGTTCAGTATCCGGTCCGCCAACATTGACAACCGTCACATTAGCGCCTTGTTGTTCTTGGAACCAGATGGCTCTGGTTAATCCGAACTCGTCATTGGGATTGATTACGAATTGAACACCATTGGTATCAAATTCAGAATCACCGTTAACGAAGTTGATTTTTGAAGTAGTATCAGGCACATGACTGATGCAAACTAATATTTTCATTGTTGTGTCTATTAAGTGAATTTTTCAAAGCGTAAAAGTATAAAATATATTTCTAATTTTTATATGCATGCATAATATTTTTTCAAATTTCAATCGTTTTCGTAGCTATGGTAAATGAATGGAGGAATGATTGAAAGTATTTTAGTCATGAAAAGCAACCTTTTCATAATTGTAAGTCTATAGAAGTATAACCTTTAAACTTAATCGCCTTATGAAAACAAAAAACTGTTGCCTAGTATTGTTTTTTTCTTTTTTCTTATTCTCTTGTAACGAGGAAGAAACTACTGTAGACCAAGAAAATCAAATCGCTATTTCGCATTATATTCAAAAGAATTACGATTTGTCCGGAAACGTCATAAGAACCATTGAGTATGAATTAGCGGAAAATAAAATAGTGAGTTCGGTATCGACTGTATTAGCAACATCACAAACCGCTAATTCAGTGTATGCTTACTCCAGTGGTAAACTCGCATCCATTTCAAATTATACCAATGCCAGCATGACTTCGCAGTCAAATTACTTATACAATTCTTCAGGTGATTTGATTGAAATGAGACAAAATTCCTTTGATGCTTCCAATCAAATTACAACCGTTCAAAAGCATACGTTTACGCATACTGCCGATACTATTTTTTCACAATGGAATCGAAGTACTGATGGAGGCGCAACGTATTCCACTATCGCCAATTTAAAAATAGTGTTGGACCAAAATAATAATCGCACTTTTTTTGAGGATCAAACGATTGCCAATGAAAATATCGATAGGGTTGTGAGTATTTATGATTCGAATAACAATCTTATTAACGAGCAATCTATTAATGTGTTTCCGGACGGAACAACTGCTGTATATCCTACGAATGTGTATACTTACACGAATCAAGTAAATCCGCTTGCGTTAGCCACAGAAGCAACTTATGGAAGAAAAACTTTTATGATGTTATCTCACTTACAGACCAATGCAATCAATAACATTAACGCAAGGAATTGCACTCCAAATAGTATGGAAACGTTTTCTACTGATTTAGGTGATGGAACAATAACTTTCGAAATTGAAAATACACCTTTTAATGTAAATTACACTAAAATCAGCGACTATAAAACCTTCAATTCCGGGAATCTTTTTACACGATTTAGTTTAGAGTACTTTTTTGAATAAAATGCTCTATTTTAAATTTACATCGTTTTCGTTAAAAACCGGCACTTTTTTTATCTTAACAAAGTATAAATTCCCGCCAAAAAATATTTTTATCGTTTTTAATTTTTACTTTTGCTTTCCAAAATAGATACAAAGTAATTTTCATATGAGAACTATACAATTTAGAGAAGCGATTGCCGAAGCAATGAGTGAAGAAATGCGTCGCGACGAATCAGTATATTTAATGGGTGAAGAAGTAGCCGAATACAATGGTGCTTACAAAGCTTCTAAAGGAATGTTAGACGAATTCGGGCCAAAAAGAGTAATCGATACACCTATTGCAGAACTTGGCTTTGCCGGAATTGCAGTTGGTTCTGCAATGAACGGTTGTCGTCCGATTGTAGAATACATGACTTTTAACTTCTCGTTAGTTGGAATTGACCAAATCATCAACAACGCAGCTAAAATGCGTCAAATGTCGGCCGGACAATTTCCTATGCCGATGGTATTCCGTGGTCCAACGGCTTCAGCCGGACAATTAGGTGCCACGCACTCACAAGCTTTTGAAAACTGGTTTGCCAACACTCCTGGATTGAAAGTGGTTGTTCCATCAACTGTTTATGATGCTAAAGGTTTGTTGAAAGCCGCCATTCGCGATAATGATCCGGTAATTTTTATGGAATCAGAGCAAATGTATGGTGACAAAGGTGAAGTGCCGGAAGAAGAATACACGATTCCATTAGGAGTAGCCGATATTAAAAGAGAAGGAACAGATGTAACGATTGTTTCTTTTGGTAAAATCATCAAAGAAGCATTTATTGCTGCTGACGAATTAGCCAAAGAAGGCATCTCTTGTGAAATCATCGACTTAAGAACGGTTCGTCCAATGGATTACGATGCGATTATCAATTCGGTTAAAAAAACAAATCGATTGGTAGTATTGGAAGAAGCTTGGCCATTTGCCAGTGTGGCTTCTGAAATTACGTATATGGTTCAGGAAAGAGCGTTCGATTATTTAGATGCGCCAATCCAAAGAATCACAACAGCAGACACACCGGCGCCTTATTCTCCGACCTTGTTAAAAGAATGGTTGCCAAATGCAGAAGATGTTATCAAAGCTGTAAAAAAAGTAACTTACAAATAGATTGTTAGATCTTTAGATTGTCAGAAAAAAATCTAAAATTCTAAGAAGTCTAAAAATCTAATAATCAAAATACTTATATTTGAAACTTCATCCGAATAAAAAGATGAAGTTTTTTTTTGCCAATGAAAAAGATATTTACGCTATTTGTTTTCCTTTTTGCTTTTGCAAATGGTCTTTCTGCTCAAACCAAAGTGAGCGGTATCGTTCTCGACAATACGAACCAGCCGGTTCCTTACGCCAACATTGTTTTTAAAGGCTCTCAAACCGGTGTAGTTTCCAATGAAGATGGAAGATTTTACATCGAATCTCCTGATAATTTCACGGCGATAATAGTTTCATTTGTTGGGTTTCCCGACAAAGAAGTGCCGTTACCCAAATTAGTAAACTATGACTTTAAGGTGATCCTTAAAGAAGGCAATGCTTTGAAAGAAGTCAAAATATTTGCCGGAAAAACTTCCAAAAAGAACAATCCTGCCTTAGATATTTTGCGAAAAATTTGGGAACGCAGAAGAAAAAACGGGTTAAAAATGTTCAAACAATACCAATTCGAAAAATATGAAAAGGTTGAGTTTGATATGAACACCATCGATAGCGCCTTTATGAAAAAGAAAATTTTCAAAGGAATGGAGTTTGTATTCAAAAATATTGATACTTCAAGCGTTACCGGGAAAACCTATTTGCCAATTTTCATCAACGAATCGATTTCAGATTTTTATGGCGATAATGAAACCAAGAAATCCAGAGAAGTTTTAAAAGCCAATAAAAATTCCGGTTTAGGCAATGGCGATGGCGTAAACATGTTTATCAAAGATTTGTACAATGATTTTGATATTTACGACAACTATTTGAATTTCTTCGATAAGAGTTTTACCAGTCCGTTATCGCGGACCGGAATTGACGTTTATAACTATGTTTTGACCGATACGGCTTTCATTGACAACAAATGGTGTTATAATATTGTATTTTATCCCAGACGTAAAAACGAACTGACTTTCAAAGGAGATTTTTGGGTAAATGATTCCACTTTTGCCATCAAAACCATCAATATGGCGGTAACCAAAAGTGCCAATATCAACTGGGTAAAAGATATTTATATCGAACAAGAATTTGAAGTATTGAACGATTCTGTTTTCTTGCCAACGCGAGATTATATGATGTCTGATTTTGCTTTGCGTAAAAAAGAAGAATCCAAAGGGGTTTACGGAAAGCGAACTACATTGTACAGAAACTTCAAATTCGATGAAAAGAAACCGGAGAAATTCTACAAAGAAGAAGTGAATTTTATTGACAATGAAGTGTACAGTAAAACCGATGAATTTTGGGAAGAAAATCGTTTTGAAAGGCTCAACAAAGATGAGGTCGCTATCTATAAAATGATCGACACTCTGAAAACCGTTAAACGTTTCAAACAGATGTACAATCTGGTTTCAATATTGGGAAGCGGATATATCCAATGGGGTAATTTTGATTACGGACCGATTTTTTCTACGGTAGGATTTAACGAAGTAGAAGGTTGGCGTTTAAGAACCGGCGGCCGAACTTATTTTGGGCCAAATGATCCTTGGCGTTTGCAAGGTTATACGGCTTACGGATTTGAAGATAACAAATTCAAATACGGCTTGTCAGGGAAATGGATGGTTGATAAGAAAAACCGAATCATCCTTTCCGGTGGTAATAGGCGAGATGTAGAACAGATTGGAGCGAGCTTAACCAGTACCAATGATGTTTTGGGTAGAAGTTATGCTTCTTCCGGATTGTTTACAACCGGTGCCAATGGAAAGCTGACCAATATCAATTTAAGTACTTTGGCTGCTGAAATTGAGCCGGTGAAAAACTTGACATTCCAACTCGGATTTTCCTACCGAACCTTGGAATCGGCTTCGGATACTTTTAGTTTGAATTATTTTACCGATGATACTTTTACTTCTACCGCAAGTGAAGTAAAACAATCCGAGATAAACCTTCAAGTAGAGTACACCCCTAAGCGAAAAACCATCGGTTATGGTGTCGAAAGACGTGAAGTAGATAGTCCATACAGTCGCTTTTTTATCAACTACAGTCAAGGATTTAAAGGGTTAATTGATAGTGATTTTGACTATCAAAAAGTGCAATTATATTACAAACAACCTGTTATTATTGGTCCTTTGGGTCGTTCCAATTTCACTATGGAATTAGGAAAAACTTTTGGTCAAATTCCACTTGGATTGATGAGTGTTGTGCCTGGGAACCAAACGTATTTTATCATACAAAATACTTTTAGTAACTTGAATTTTTACGAATTTGTAGCCGATGAATATGCGACTTTCCAATGGGAACACAACTTTAACGGTAAGATATTCTCCAGAATTCCGGCTTTGAGAAAATTAAATCTTCGCGAGATAGTTGGAGTAAGAGGTGTTTACGGAACAGTTTCCGATGAAAACAGAGCTATCAATGCTTCGGGATTAATCTACAAAGCACCCGAAAAACCTTACTGGGAATACAGCGCCGGTATTGGAAACATTTTCAAAGTTTTCCGTTTGGATTTTGCTTGGAGAGCCAATTATAGAGATTTACCGGATACCGATAATTTTACCATCAAAGGATCATTCGGGTTTTATTTCTAAAATGGAAGCAATAGCTTATTTGGTAGAGAATGATGAAGTTTTTCAAAAATTGCACCAACAATATGGTAATCCCTATATTCCATCGAGACCGGAAGGTTTTCAAACGTTGTGCAAACTTATTTTAGAACAACAGGTTTCTATTGAATCTGCTCGTGCTTGTTATGTGAAAATAGAAAATACTTTAGGCGATGTTGCTCCGAAAACCATAATTTCAACTTCGGAAGAAATACTTCGAAATTGTGGTGTCAGTCGGCAAAAGACGATTTATTTAAAAGCTTTGGCGGAAGCTATTTTAGACAAAACCTTAGTGTTAGAAACGCTTTCTCAAAAACAGCCGGACGAAGTCAGAAGTGAATTAATTAAAATTAAAGGCATCGGCAATTGGACGATTGATGTCTATCTAATGTTCTCGTTGCAATCGCCGGATATACTTCCGATAGGCGATATTGCGGTGGTCAATACCATTAAGGAATTGTATGGTTGTCAAGATAAAGAAGCGATGATTTTGTTGGCTGAAAATTGGAAACCTTACCGAAGTATGGCGACTTTCTTCCTTTGGCATCATTATTTGGTCAAGCGAAACCGCAAGTTTATCGTCTAGCTTTATTTGAAAATCCCGTACTTCAAAATACAATAAATGGCATGAAAACCGTCTCGCCAACTGATTTTTTTTCCTTCTTCAAAAGTCCTTCCGTAATAACTAATTCCAACTTCATAGATTCTGATTTTTGGAATACGAGCTACTTTTTGAGTTACTTCCGGTTCAAAACCAAATCGTTTTTCTTCGAGTGTAATCGATTTTAAAACATCGGCACGAAACATTTTATAGCAAGTTTCCATGTCGGTTAAGTTCAAATTGGAAAACATATTGCTCAAAAAAGTCAAAAATTTATTTCCTATACTGTGCCAAAAGAACAAAATGCGATGCGGTTTTCCACCCATAAAGCGACTGCCGTAAACCACATCGGCAACTTCATCGACTATAGGTTTTAAAAGGATGTTGTATTCTTGCGGATCGTATTCCAAATCGGCGTCTTGAATGATAATTACTTCTCCGGTGGCTTTTTCAATTCCGGTGTGTAATGCGGCGCCTTTCCCTTTGTTTTTGGAATGTTCCAAAAGAACAATGTTGAACTCAGGATAGGTTTGGATATAACTTTGAACGCTTTCAACTGTGTTATCCGTACTGCAATCATTAACAATAATGACTTCTTTTTCAATAGCATTAATCAGTGAAACTGCTTTTATCTTGTCCAATATTTTATAAATAGTTGGACCTTCGTTGTAGGCAGGAATTAAGATAGAAAGGGTTTTAATCGCCATTTGGATTTAAATATTTCTCAAAAATAGTTTTTTTGATTTAGTGAGCAATAATTTACTTTAAATACGTGTATATCAATTGAACTAATATTCCCGAATTATATTGTTTTTATTTGTTAAAGTTTTGTTACTTTTGCGACCGATAAAATTTATAACAAAAATTATATTTATGGAATCAATGATGATTTATGTGCCGATAGTGATGGCATTAATTGGATTAGCTTTTATGGCTATCAAAAGATCTTGGGTTTTAAAGCAAGATGCAGGTGATGGCAAAATGAAAGAGATATCAGATTATATTTATGAAGGTGCCTTGGCTTTTCTTAAAGCAGAATACAGATTATTGGCTGTTTTCGTAGTTATTGCCAGTGTTGTTTTAGCCGGAATTACTTTTATCCCGGGTGTTAAAACGCATATGTTAATTGTAATAGCCTTTATTTTCGGAGCTTTCTTTTCGGCATTAGCCGGAAATATGGGAATGAAAATCGCTACTAAAACTAACGTAAGAACGACTCAAGCTGCTCGTACAAGTTTGCCGCAAGCTTTGAAAGTTTCTTTTGGTGGTGGAACAGTAATGGGATTAGGAGTTGCCGGTTTAGCCGTTTTAGGTTTAACGGCCTTCTTTATAGTTTTCTTTCACTTCTTTATGAATGGTGTATGGACATCTACAGATGATATGACTATTGTTTTGGAAACATTAGCAGGTTTCTCTCTTGGAGCGGAATCTATCGCTTTGTTTGCTCGTGTTGGTGGCGGTATTTATACCAAAGCGGCTGACGTTGGTGCTGACTTAGTAGGTAAAGTTGAAGCTGGTATTCCTGAAGATGATCCAAGAAATCCTGCTACTATTGCAGATAACGTTGGTGACAACGTTGGTGACGTTGCCGGAATGGGTGCCGATTTATTCGGTTCTTATGTAGCAACGGTTTTAGCTGCTATGGTTTTAGGGAACTACGTAATCAAAGATATGGGCGGAAAAATCGAAGATGCTTTCGGTGGTATTGGTCCAATTTTATTGCCAATGGCCATTGCAGGTTTCGGAATCTTATTCTCTATCATCGGAACGATGTTAGTAAAAATATCAAGTGATGACGCTAAAGAAAAACAAGTTCAAGGTGCGTTAAACGTTGGAAACTGGGTTTCTATCATCTTAACCGCTATTTCATGTTATTTCTTGGTTGATTTCATGCTTCCTAAAGTAATGACCATGGAATTCTTCGGAGAAGGCGCACAACAAATCTCTTCAATGAGAGTATTCTACGCTACAATCGTTGGATTAGTAGTGGGTGGAGTTATCTCTTCTGTAACAGAATACTATACAGGTTTAGGGACAAAACCGGTTTTGGCTATTGTACAAAAATCTTCAACAGGTGCAGGAACTAACGTAATCGCTGGTTTAGCGACTGGTATGATTTCAACCTTCCCAACCGTATTATTATTCGCCGGTGCTATTTGGGCTTCTTATGCTTTTGCAGGTTTCTACGGTGTGGCTTTAGCGGCTTCAGCGATGATGGCTACAACGGCTATGCAGTTGGCAATCGACGCCTTCGGACCAATCTCTGACAATGCTGGTGGTATTGCTGAAATGAGTGAATTACCAAAAGAAGTTAGAACTAGAACAGACATCTTGGATTCAGTAGGTAACACTACTGCTGCAACAGGAAAAGGATTTGCTATCGCTTCTGCGGCGTTAACATCATTGGCTTTATTTGCGGCGTATGTGACTTTCACAGGAATTGATGGTATCAATATCTTCAAAGCGCCTGTATTAGCGATGTTATTCGTTGGAGGTATGATTCCGGTTGTGTTCTCTGCTTTGGCAATGAATTCGGTAGGTAAAGCTGCGATGGACATGGTATATGAAGTACGTCGTCAGTTTAAAGAAATTCCGGGTATCATGGAAGGTACAGGAAAACCTGAATATGGTAAATGTGTTGAGATTTCTACTAAAGCGGCTTTAAGAGAAATGATGTTGCCAGGTGTTTTAACTATAGGTTTCCCAATTGCAATTGTATTATTAGGTAAATTAGTTTATGCTGATAACAACCAATTAATCGCTGAAATGTTAGGTGGTTATATGGCCGGAGTTACTGTTTCTGGTGTACTTTGGGCTGTGTTCCAAAACAACGCCGGTGGTGCTTGGGATAATGCTAAAAAATCTTTCGAAGCGGGTGTTGAAATCAACGGAGAAATGACATATAAAGGTTCTGATGCTCACAAAGCGGCTGTAACCGGAGATACTGTGGGAGATCCATTCAAAGATACTTCTGGTCCATCAATGAACATCTTAATCAAATTAACTTGTTTGATTGGATTGGTAATCGCTCCAATCTTAGGAGGTCATGAAGCAGGTGCTGCAACAGAAAAAGTGGCTACTTGTTGTGTGGCTGAAGGAAAATGTACTTCAATGTCAAAAGAAGAATGTGAAGCTAAAGGTTGTACTAACGCTACCTGTGAGCACATGGCAGTAAAACAAGAAGTAACTGAAACAGTTTCAAATGAAATTTCTATTGAAAAAGTAAATGTTGATGGTAAAGTTAAAGCAACTGTAACCAAAACAGTTAATGGTACTGCTACAACCGAAACTTTCGAAGGAACTGATGCTGAAGTTTCAGCTAAAATTGAAGAATTTAAAAAGAAATAATTTTTCTTTTACTCAAAATACAAAAATGCCTCGCGAAAGTGAGGCATTTTTTTTGTCTTTTTGTTTAAATTAGCAAAGACAAACAAGACTTTCATGACTACTAAATTCACTTTCTTTTTACTGCTGTTTTTCAATATTGCCTTTTCGCAAAATTCATTGCCTTTGATTCCGCAACCAAAAACAATGCAAATTAAGGATGGCAATTTCAGCCTAAAAAAGGAAACCCTGATTGTGGCAGATGAAGACTCATTTGAAGCGCAATATTTGCAAAAAGCAATTCAACAACAAACAGGTTTACAATTAAAGATTGTTACAGCATCAAAAGCAGATTCTAAAATCATTTTGAAACAAATGCACCCTATTGATCCTTATTGGAGCAAGGAAAGATATAATATAAGTATTTCACCAAAAGAACTAATTATAACAGCTTCGTTTAACCAAGGTGCTTTTGCCGCAATCCAAACCTTACTTCAGTTAATCCCACTCGATAAAAAAGAAACTTTTGTTTTACCGTGTTTAAATATCCATGATGAACCCAAATACACTTGGCGCGGCATGCACCTCGATTGCGCCCGACATTTTTTCTCCGTAGATTTTGTCAAAAAGTATATCGATTATTTAGCGATGTACAAGTTCAACACCTTTCATTGGCACTTAACAGATGACCAAGGTTGGCGCATCGAAATCAAACAATATCCAAAACTCACTGAAGTTGGAGCTTGGCGAAACGGTTCTATGATTGGGCATTACAACGAACAAAGGTATGATGACAAACGCTATGGCGGTTTTTATACGCAAGACCAAATCAAAGAAGTCGTGGCTTATGCTCAACAACGTCACATTACAGTAGTTCCCGAAATCGAAATGCCCGGGCATGCCGTAGCCGCTTTGGCCGCTTATCCGCAATATTCGTGTACCGGCGGGCCATTTGAAGTAGGCAAACAATGGGGCGTTTTAGATGATGTGTTTTGTCCTAAAGAAGAAACGTTCACCTTTTTGGAAAACATTTTAACTGAAGTCATCGCTTTATTTCCATCCCAATATATTCACATTGGTGGCGATGAATGCCCGAAAATACGTTGGAAAAACTGTCCACATTGCCAAAACTTAATGAAAACGGAACGACTAAATGACGAACACGAACTACAAAGTTATTTTATCCAAAGAATTGAAAAATTTGTCAATGCCAAAGGGAGAAAAATTATTGGTTGGGACGAAATTCTAGAAGGCGGTCTGGCACCCAATGCTGCCGTAATGAGTTGGCGAGGTACTGAAGGCGGAATCGCAGCGACCAAAGAAAAACACTACGTTGTAATGTCGCCCGGTTCTCATTGCTATTTCGACCATTACCAAGGCGACCCTAAAAATGAACCGTTAGCTTTTGGCGGTTACACACCGGTCGAAAAAGTGTATTCGTTTAATCCTACGCCAAAGGAATTGTCAACCGAAGAAGCGAAATACATTCTTGGAGCGCAAGCCAATGTGTGGACAGAATATATTGAAACTCCCAAACATGTAGAATGCATGATTTTTCCCAGAATGATGGCGTTATCCGAAGTGCTTTGGGGAACCTCAAATCCGGAAAAGCATGCCGATTTTCAAAACCGCATGATTCAACATTTTTCTATTTTAGATAAAAAAGGAATCAATTATAGTAGAGCAATTTTTGAAGTTACAGCCGAAGTAATGCCTAAACCCGGCGGAAAAGGTGTTTTGTATTTATTGAAAACCAATCAATCGCCCATTGGGATTAACTATACAACCGATGGAGCTCAGCCGACAAATCAGTCTAAAGTATACAGTCAACCGTTGGAAATTGTCAAATCGCAAACTATTAAAGCGATTTATTTTGAAAAGGGTACTGCCAAAAGCAATATAACTGAACAACAATTCCACATTCATAAAGCCACAAGTTGTTTGGTTTCACTTCAAAATCAACCTAACGGGAATTACACCAAAGGCGGCGGATTTACTTTGGTGGACGGCATCAAAGGCGATAAAGCCAAATTTGGTCAACATTGGCTTGGGTTTTCCGGAACCGATTTAATAGCTACTATCGATTTAGGGAACAAACAAAAAATCAATCGTATGGAAATCGGACTATTGAGCAGTCCTTCGTCATGGATTTATTTCCCCAAAAAAATAACATTTTGGGTTTCGGAAGATCTGATGAAATTTGAGGAAGTTAAAACTTTTTCGTTAGAAGAAATTCAAAAATGCAACGGTCAAATCACCGTAGATTGCGATAAAAAAAATATTCAATTTGTGAAAGTTACAGTCGAAAACTTCGGTACAATTCCCGACGGTCAACCTGGAGCAGGAAATAAAGCGTGGCTTTTTGCAGATGAAATAACAGTAGAATAAGTCATGTCAAATCGAAGAAATTTTATCAAAACGGCCGCAGTCGGTTCAGTGGCTTTAGCTTTAAATTCTTTTACATCAAAAGAGGAAAATTCGGCAAAGCCAAAGGGCAAAATCAACAAGCCCATCGTCATTTCAACGTGGAATTTCGGCGTACAAGCCAATGGTGCTGCATGGGAAATTCTAAAAAATAACGGACGAGCTTTAGATGCAGTCGAAGCCGGTGTAAAAATTCCTGAAGCCGATCCCAAAGAAAGAAGCGTCGGCTACGGCGGAAGACCTGACCGAGACGGAAAAGTGACCCTCGATGCTTGTATTATGGACGAGTTTTCGAATATTGGTTCGGTAGCGGCTTTGGAACACATTAAGCATCCTATTTCTGTCGCACGTGCTGTGATGGAAAAAACGCCGCATGTGATGTTGGTAGGCGATGGTGCTTTGCAATTTGCGTTGTCGCAAGGATTCAAAAAAGAAAATCTCTTAGTTGAAGACTCCAAAAAAGAATGGAAGGAATGGCTCAAAACCAGTCAATACAAACCGATAGCCAATATTGAAAATCACGATACGATTGGCATGATTGCGTTAGACAGCCACGGTAATCTTTCAGGTGCATGCACAACGAGCGGAATGGCTTTTAAAATGCATGGTAGAGTTGGCGATTCACCAATAATCGGAGCCGGGTTGTATGTCGATAATGAAATTGGTGCAGCTACAGCAACCGGTCATGGCGAAGAAGTAATTCGTATCGCGGGCTGTCATTTGGTAGTCGAGTTGATGCGACAAGGAAAATCACCACGACAAGCTTGTGAAGAAGCAGTTTCGCGCATTGTAAAACTGACCAAAAACAGAAACAAAAACCTCAAAGACATTCAAGTAGGTTTCATCGCGCTCGACAAACAAGGGAATTACGGGGCCTATTGTATTCAAGGCGGATTTAATTATGCTGTCAATGACAATTCCGGAAACAAGTTGGTTGACGCTGACTACTTTTTAAAATAATTATCCTAATAAATCTGTTTTAATCCGTTCAATCAGTATAATCTGTGGCCAAAAAATCAATATCCTCTAATAGAAAATTAGAAATCGCTTGTTTCAACATAAAATCAGCCCTAGTCGCTCAAGAAAATGGTGCTGATAGAGTTGAGCTTTGTGACGGATTTGAAGTTGGCGGAACAACACCTGATTTTGAAACTATAAGACAAGCCAGAGAAAATTTAAGCATCGATTTGTATGTCATGATTCGACCGCGAGGTGGAAACTTTATCTATTCTGATGAAGAATTCAAACAAATGCAATTGGATATTTTGGCTTTAAAAGAATTAAAAGCGGACGGTTTTGTTTTCGGGATTTTAAATGAAGATAGTACTGTTAATTTGGAACAGAATAAAATTTTAGTCGATTTGGCCAAGCCATTTCCATGCACCTTTCACCGCGCTTTTGACGAAGTAATGGATGCTTTTGAAGCCTTGGAACAAACCATCGACTGCGGTTTTACAACCATTCTGACTTCGGGTCAAGCCCAAAATGTAACAGAAGGAATGGATTTTCTAGCCGAATTGGTGAAAGTAGCTAATAATAGAATTATTATCATGCCTGGCGGAGGTTTACGCTCAAATAATATTGAAAATCTTCAACAAAACACCAAAGCTATTTTCTATCATTCTTCAGCCATCACTAACGGAAGTGAAACACCTAATCCCAAAGAAATACTTGCGTTAAAAGCTAAATTGAGATGAGAACTTTGTTGTTGAAATGTCTGATTATTTTTTTGTTGCCAATGTTTCTTTGGTCACAAAATAGTGAGCGTAATTTAAGTTCGGAGCAATGGATTTTCAGAAAAGTAAACGATACGAATTGGCTTCGGGCTAAAGTTCCGGGAACAGTTCACACCGATTTATTGGCGAACCAAATCATTCCGGATCCATTTTTTGGAGCCAATGAAAAGCAACTGCAATGGATTGAAAACGAAGATTGGCAATACCAAACGACTTTTGCCATTTCAAAAGAAGAACTAAATCATCAAAATACTATTTTGCAATTCGACGGTTTGGATACTTTTGCTGAAGTAACTTTAAACGGAACCCAAATCCTTTCGGCAAACAACATGTTCCGAACTTGGAAAGTTGACGTGAAAAAGATGCTAAAAGTTGGGCAAAACCAACTTAAAATTACGTTTGCTTCCGCCGTAAAAAAAGGAAAAGAAGAAGCTAAGAAACTTAGTTATACTCTCCCCGGAGATGAAAAAATTTTCACCCGAAAAGCGCAATACCATTTCGGCTGGGATTGGGGACCAAGATTCGTCACTGCTGGAATTTATAAGAAAGTAGCGCTTCATTTTTGGAACAATGCGACCATAACCAATATCAAAATCAATCAGGATTTGACCAATGATGACTTGGCGAAAGTTGAATTTGAAATCGAATTGAATAGTGTCAATGAAGCTCAATACGAATTAAATATCAATGATAAGACCGAATTGGTTAACCTCATAAAAGGCAAAAATAATTTGTCGCTAACTTATGAAATCAATAACCCAAAGCTTTGGTGGAGTAACGGTTTAGGCAAAGCGCATTTGTATCCTTTTGAAATTAGTTTAACCAATAACAATCAAACCATTGACAGCAGAAAACTAAACATAGGCTTGCGAACCATTGAATTAGTGCAAGAAAAAGACGCAATTGGCAAAAGTTTTTATTTCAAACTCAATGGTCAGCCGGTATTTATGAAAGGCGCCAATTATATTCCGCCCGATAGTTTTTTACCAAGAGCTACCGATTCGGTTTACAAATCTATCGTCAAAAATGCTGTTGATGCCAATATGAATATGCTACGAGTTTGGGGCGGCGGTGTTTATGCCGAAGATAGTTTTTATGAAGAATGTGATAAAAACGGTATTTTAGTTTGGCAGGATTTTATGTTTGCTTGCGCGATGTATCCCGGCGATGAAGCCTTTTTGGAGAATGTAAAACAGGAAGTCATCGACAATGTAACCCGTTTGCAAAACCATCCGAGTATTGCGCTTTGGTGTGGGAATAACGAGAATGACGAAGGCTGGCACAATTGGGGATGGCAAAAACAATACAAGTATTCAGAACAAGATTCGACTAGGATTTGGAATGATTACCAAAAATTATTTCACGAATTGATTCCGCAAACGTTAGACAGTTTATTACCCAAGAATGAAAACTGTTATTGGCCATCATCACCATCAATTGGTTGGGGGCGACAAGAAAGTTTACTTAGTGGTGATTCGCATTATTGGGGTGTTTGGTGGGGCAATGAACCTTTTGAAATGTATCGTCAGAAAGTTGGGCGTTTCATGAGCGAATATGGTTTTCAAAGCATGCCGGATATTAAAACGTTTCAGGCTTTCGCCAAAAGTGACGAACTGAACTTCGATTCGGAAGCGATTAAAAATCACCAAAAACATCCAACCGGTTACAAAACCATCAACGATTATCTGACGCGTGATTACCAAGTGCCAACGAGCTTTGAAGATTATATTTATGTTTCCCAATTGTTACAAGCCGAAGGCATGAAAATCGCGATTGAAGCGCACCGAACGGATCGAAAATGTATGGGAACATTGTTTTGGCAATTGAATGATTGTTGGCCGGTGACTTCGTGGAGTTCGGTGGATTATTATGGTCGTTGGAAAGCGTTTCAATATCAGGCGAAGCGGAGTTTTGAAAATGTTTTGATTTCAATTAAGGAAGAAGAAAGTAGCTATAAAGCTTATATTGTCAATGATGATTTGAAACCGTTTGAAGGTCAATTTGATGTAGTTTTGCGCGATTTTAATGGTAAAAAACTTTGGTCTGCAAAAAATACTGGAGTTATTCCGGGAAGCTCAAATTTGGTTCATTTTGAAATTTCTAAAGATGATTTAGAAAGGTTTGATTTGAAAAAAGCAGTGCTTTCTGTTTCGTTTAATGCTGAAAATAAATCAGCGAGTTCCCTTTTCTATTTTGTAAAGCCTAAAGATTTACAATTGACCAACCCTAACCTCCAAATTACAAAGCGTAATGAACTGACTTATGAAATATTTTCTGATGTGTTGGTCAAAAATGTGTATTTGTCAGCTTCGGAGGAAACTTTTTTCAGTGATAATTATTTTGATATTTTGCCGGGTCAGAAAGTGATAATTAAATTATCTAAACCGGTCAAAGCCATTCAGGTTAAGAGCTTGTTTGACGTTATGAAAAACTGATTTTGCAAAAGACAAAACTTATTTAGCCCCGACAGGAGTGACATCCCGATTATTCGGAATAAAACGTAGGGCGGGAATATGGATAACAAAAATGCCCGAACCTTTCGCTCCTTTTTTTTAAAACAAACCGTTAATTTCTGCGTCAATTCGGTTGATAATCATACCTAAATCTTCCGGATTGTTGACAAAATCAACATTGTCTACATCAATAATCAATAGTTTTCCTTTGTCGTAAGTCGTAATCCAAGCTTCGTAGCGTTCGTTCAATCGGCTCAAATAGTCAATCGAAATGGTGTTTTCGTAATCACGACCACGTTTGTGAATTTGGGAAACCAAATTGGGAATCGAACTTCTTAAATAAATCAATAGATCAGGCGAACCAACCAAACCTTCCATCAGTTCAAAAAGATCAGTATAGTTTTGAAAATCTCTGTTGGTCATCAAACCCATAGCGTGTAAGTTGGGCGCAAAAATATGTGCGTCTTCGTAAATCGTTCTGTCTTGAATGATGTTTTTGCCGCTTTCGCGAATTTGCAACACTTGGCGAAAACGCGAATTCAAGAAATAAATTTGCAAGTTGAAGGACCAGCGTTCCATTTGGTGGTAAAAATCATCCAAATACGGATTGTCAACTACGTCTTCAAAATGAGGTTCCCATTTAAAATGTTTGGCTAAAAATCGGGTTAATGTGGTCTTTCCTGCTCCTATATTTCCTGCTACTGCTATGTGCATTATGGTAGTTTTATTTTAAAATTCTTAATTTGTTGGTTGGTAAAAATAGCTAAAATTTGGTCTTTGTAGTAAAAATTTTGGAACGATTTCTCAACAATGTCGATTTCGAAAACCGTTTTCGATTGATTGTTCAAGCAGTAGAGCGTGTTGTCCTTTAAAAACAATAATTTTTCACGATCAATGATTTGGATTTTTTCAAAAGGCGGAATATTAGCTAGTAAAGTTACTTTGCTGAAGATATCGATAGCATACCAATTGTTGATTTCATCAATCCAATAAAAATTATTGAAATCGCTTTGGGTGTATTTGATGTTTTCAGGAATTGGATTGCCAATGTTTTTGGAAATATTTTTCAAGTAGTCAAATAGGAGAACTTGTTGTGTCAAAGCATTGTAAATCCAAAATTGATTTTGCGACGCCATGCCTATTTTAGAAGCGGAAATAGTATTGTCAATTTCAAAGAGATTGAGTTTCTGAATTTCATTCAATTGATTATCGAGCATAATTATCGTATTGAAATCTTCGTAAAAGACTACAATTTTTAATGGATTGACATAATCAACCGAGGTGATTTTGCCCAATGCCACATTCTTATATTCCCATGTTTGAGACTGATCTTGTTTGATAAAGACATTGTTTTTGAGGTAGTAATTGTTACCCAAACCATCAAAACCAATGTAGATTTTATCTTCTACTGTTTCGGAACTAATAGCGGTTGTCTCGAGTTTCGGATTTTGGCCAAAACCATAAGCGGAAATCACTAGTAATATAAGATAAATGGTATTTTTCATCATAAGGCTAATTTACGGTAAACCAAATTAATTTCGTCTGGTCTAACCCAATATTTTAACATAAGATTGGTAACAGAATTAGAAAGCATTCGTCATATTTGTTCTATCAAAAATTTAAGTCATGAAAAAAATAGTATTCGCTTCGTTTTTTGTTTTCTCTTATTTAGCTACACATGCTCAAAAAGATTTCCAAGGTATGGCGGTTTACGAATCAAAAACCAGCACTGCCGATTTCAAGTCTCGTTTTGAAGGCAACAAAGAAATTACACCCGAAATGCAGAAAATGATTGAAGAGCGTATGAAGAAGATGTTTGAAAAGACGTTTTTTCTAAACTTTGACAAATCAGCTTCTGTCTATAAAGAAGAAGAAAAACTTGATGCTCCGGGACAAGGTGGCGGCGGAATGAGAATGATGTCGTCTTTTATGGGCGGCGGCGGAACCTATTACAAAAACGTAAAAGAAAAAACGTATAAGGTCGATAAAGAGTTCATGGGAAAAGAGTTTTTGGTAAAAGATTCTTTGAAAACTTACAACTGGCAAATGAGTGGTGACACCAGAGTGATTGGCGGCTATAATTGTTTCAAAGCGACAGCCGTCATTCCGGCGAGCAAAACCGATTTTAGAAACTTCAGACCTAAAAAAGAAGAAAAAAAAGAGGATAAAGCCAAAGAAGAAACAAAAACCAACTTCATGGATCAAATAGAACTTCCTAAAGAAATTACGGTGACCGCTTGGTATACACCGGAAATTCCGGTAAGTCAAGGTCCTGAAGGTTATTGGGGTTTACCGGGATTAATATTAGAAGTGAATGACGGAAAAACAACTATTCTTTGTTCCAAAATTGTTTTAAATCCAAAAGAAAAAACAGAAATCAAAGCACCAAACAACGGAAAAGAAGTGTCTCAAAAAGAATATGATGAAATCGTAGTCAAAAAGATGGAAGAAATGCAAGAGATGAACAATGGACGTGGCGGTTTCCAAATGAGAATGAACCGATAATCAATCAATAATCAAATTTATAATGACTAAAGTTATACTTATTTCTTCTTTTTTATTGATGAGTTTTTTGGCAAAAGCACAAGATTTTCAGGGAAAAGCGGAATATTTTTCGAAAAGAATTGCCAAGAAAAAAACCGAAAAAGTGGAGTCAAAAACCAAAGAACCAATTGACCCAGAATTAGAAAAAGCGATTCAAGAAGCTATGAAAAGAGCTTCCGAAAAGCAATTCTCGCTTACTTTTAATAAAGCTGAAAGTCTTTACGAAGAAGAGAAGAAATTAGATAAACCAGAATCTAATTCAGATGGCATTTCAGTTTCAATGAGCTTTTCAAGCGCAGGAAGTAAATACCTTAATATCAAAGAAAAAAACAGCGTTGTTGAAGAGGAAATCTTTGGCAAAGAGTTCTTAATCGTTGAACCTCTTGTCCAACCGGATTGGAAGTTAATCGATGAAACGAAAAAAATTGGTGACTACAATTGTTTTAAAGCCGAGTTGGTTATTCCGGTGAGTGAAAAACAAACCCAAGACTATGAAGATTTCTTGAAAAGAGAAGAAAAAAAACCAGCTCTTTTCAAAATGAGCAAGCCGGAAGACAAAGTCGTTACCGTTTGGTATACCCCTGAAATTCCGGTAAGTTTTGGTCCCGATAATTATTGGGATTTACCCGGATTGATACTGGAAGTCAATGACGGAACGAATATACTTCTTTGTTCCAAAGTCACTTTAAGCAATAAAGAAAAAGCGAAAATCAAAGTGCCTAATACAGGAGAAAAAGTCACCCAAAAGAAGTTTGATGAAATTCGGAAGAAAAAAGAGGATAGTATGAAAAATGAAGATGGCGTCATTATTTTCCAACATTAATCCATTAATTATCCAAGCCAAAACAATGAAAAAAATAGTACTATTTGTATTTCTTTTTACTTCAACAATTTCTTTTGCCCAAACCATTCGATTCGAAGGGACAATACAAGACAATACCAAAGCACCTTTGGAAATGGCCAATGTCATGGCGATGAATCAAGCGACCAAAGCGATGGATGCCTATGCCATTACCAATGATAAAGGGAAATTTTTGCTGAACCTGAAAACGAACACCACTTATATTATTAAGTTGAGTTATTTGGGCATGCAAAACAAAGAAATTACAGTGGCTACTCAAGCTGTTAATATTACCCAAAACATTACTATGGAAAGCGGTGGAATCGAATTAGACGGTGTTGAAATCGTACGTGAAATGCCGGTTTCTATCAAAGGCGATACGATTGTTTACAACGCTGATTCTTTTAAAACCGGAACCGAAAGAAAACTGGAAGATGTTTTGAAAAAATTACCCGGAGTTGAGGTGGATGCCGAAGGTCAAGTAAAAGTCGAAGGAAAATCGGTAACCAAATTGATGGTGGAAGGCAAAGATTTTTTTGATGGAGACACTAAATTAGGCGTAAAAAACATTCCCGCTGATGCCATTGATAAAGTTCAGATTCTACGCAATTACAATGAAAATTCCATCATGAAAGGCGTAGAAAATAACCAAGATAATTTGGCCATGAATATCAAATTGAAAGCAGGGAAGAAAAACTTTTGGTTTGGTGACATGACTGCCGGAATTGGTGTTGGCCACGAGGATACACGATATGTCGTTGCGCCAAAAGCTTTTTACTATAGTCCAAAATACAGTATTAACATTATGGGAAACAGTAATAATGTTGGACAGCAAGCTTTCACCATTCAGGATTATTTTAGGTTTAGTGGTGGTTTTAGAAACATTATGGGCAAAGGCGGCGGAAGCATCAATGTTGGAAGCAATTCTCTTGGAATAAGCTTTTTTCAAGACAATCGCGTTAAGGAAATCGAATCGCATTTTGGCGCCACCAATTTCTCTTATAATCCATCCAAAAGCTGGAGTTTAAGCGGATTTATTATTGGTACTTCTACCTTGGTTGATACCGAAACCAATTCTACAGTTAACATTTTGCAACCCAATACCACCAACGTATCTTCCTCTGAAGTTAGAGACGACGCCGGAAGTCAGAAAAATAATTTAGGCTTATTTAAGTTTAGCGCCACTTATAAACCCAATGCCAAATTTCAATTGGATTACGACATTCTAAACCGAATTTCGGCACAAAGAGAAAACAACGAACTCAATCGTCAGGTGTTTAATTACGTTTCAGGGGTTAATACTGATGAAAGTGTTTTTACTTCTAAAAAACAAGATCCGATAAACATTAACCAGAACTTGAGTTTTTATTATACGCCAACAGATAAGCACATTTTTGCTTTCGAAAGTCAGTATTTATACCAAAATGAAGATCCGTTGTACAATGCCAATTTGGAGTTTCAACCGTTTGATTTTTTGGGTTATAACGAAAATCAAAACCGAAACGACCTAACGCAAAGCCGATTTATCAAAACCAATAAATTCGACAGCCGTTTGGATTACTATTACGTATTGACGCCAAAGACAAACTTGAATTTCACGTTAGCCAATTCGTATGTATACCAAAGTTTAAATTCTTCCATTTTTCAGCGTTTGGATGACGGAACAACGAACAATTTAACCGCTGCAGAAAACAACAACGACGTGAGCTACCGTTTCAATGATACTTTTTTAGGGTTTCATTTCAAATGGTTAACCGGTAAATTTACGTTTACGCCAGGTGTTACTTTACACCGATTTGATTTGACGAACACCCAATTAGGCACCGCTGTCAATCAGGAAATATTTCGTTTATTACCCGATTTCCAAATGATTTACCAAATTAAGAAATCGGAAACCTTAACCTATAATTTCGGAATCACCAATAATTTCACCAATATCAATAATTACGCATTGGGAACCATTTTCAACAGTTATAGCAATTTGTTTTCCGGAAATCGTGATTTGAACAATTCAGAGGTTCAAAGTCATACTTTATCGTATCAAAAGTTTAATATGTTCAATTTTGAAAACTTCGGTGGTTTTTTAAACTATTCCAAAACAAACGATGCCATCAAAACCAGAGCATTATTCGAAGGTGTAAATCAAATAGGTTCGCCGTTTAATTCGCCTTTTGGTGACGAAAACTTTTCGGCCAATGTGCGTTACGGGCGTTCCTTTTTAAAGTATTATAAAGCGAATGTAAGTGCCAATTTAAATTGGAGTAAGTTCTATAACATTCAGGTAAACCCAATAAATTCAGCTGAAAATGTTGTTGATACCGAAAGCTTCACCCAGAACTATCGTTTTAGTGCTTCCACTAATTTTAAAAATATGCCCAATATTGAATTGGCTTATTCTTATGCAGTAAACCAATATCCGAATGATAATTTTTACACCGATAGTCCATCCATTAAATTAGATTATTTCTTCTTGAAAAGTTTTTCTTTTGTGAGTGAATATGAATTTTTTCATTACTACAACAAAGCCAAAACGGTTGACCAAGAATACGACTTTTTATCAGCAAGTTTGACCTATCAAAAAACGAAAGCCAGTCATTGGGAATACAAAGTCGCCGCCACGAATTTATTGAATACGACTTCGTTAAATGACGACAGCTTCTCCCAATTCTCTACTCGAAATTCCCAGTACAGAGTGCAACCTAGGTATATCATTTTTAGTTTGAGATATAATTTGTAGCTCATCCCGCTGTCCACTGTATCTTTTGTTTTGTCATGCTGTCCCGATAGCTATCGGGATGTCGAAGTACAAAACAAAAGGATGCCGTTCCCATCGGGGCTAAAAAATAAAAAACCCTAACTTTCATTAAGAGAGTTAGGGTTTTTCTTTGCGTACTTTGCGGTTAAAATTAAATCCCGAAAGCCGATTTTACCTTATCTACGAAGTCTAATTTCTCCCAAGTAAACAATTCAACGGTTACTGTTTTTGGCGAACCATTTGGCAATTGGAAAGTTTTAGTAACCGTTTCAGGTGTTCTTCCCATATGCCCGTAAGCAGCGGTTTCGCTGTAAATTGGATTTCTCAATTTCAAACGTTGCTCAATAAAGTAAGGTCTCATATCAAAAATACCTTCAACCACTTTGCTGATTTCTCCGTCAGTTAAATTCACTTTCGAAGTGCCATAAGTATTCACGTTGATAGAAGTTGGTTTTGCTACGCCAATCGCATAAGAAACCTGTACTAAAATCTCCTCACACAATCCGGCTGCCACTAAGTTTTTAGCAATATGACGGGTGGCATAAGCTGCAGAACGATCCACTTTTGATGGGTCTTTTCCGGAAAATGCACCACCACCGTGAGCGCCTTTTCCACCATAAGTATCCACGATAATTTTTCTTCCGGTCAAACCGGTATCTCCGTGTGGTCCGCCAATAACGAATTTTCCGGTTGGATTGATGTGGTAAGTAATATTGTCATTGAATAAATGAGCGTATTGTGGGTATTTGGCTTTAATTCTCGGAATCAAAATCGAAATCAAATCGCTTTTAATTTTAGCCAACATCGTAGCTTCATCAGCAAAATCATCGTGTTGTGTCGAAATTACAATCGCATCAATTCTAACCGGTTTGTTGTCATCAGAATACTCTAAAGTCACTTGCGATTTAGCATCCGGACGTAAATAAGTGATTTCGTTGTTCTCTCTTCTTAAGTTAGCCAATTCAATTAACAAAGCGTGAGATAAATCCAAAGCCAAAGGCATGTAGTTTTCCGTTTCGTTAGTTGCGTAACCAAACATCATTCCTTGGTCACCGGCGCCTTGCTCTTCTTTACTGGCTCTGTCAACACCTTGATTGATGTCGGCAGATTGCTCGTGAATGGCTGATAAAACACCACAAGAATCGGCTTCAAACATGTATTCACTTTTGGTGTAACCAATTTTACGAATTACTTCTCTGGCAATTTGTTGTACATCAAGGTAAGTACTCGATTTTACTTCTCCGGCTAAGATTACCTGACCGGTCGTAACCAAAGTTTCGCATGCTACTTTTGACTCAGCATCAAAAGCTAAAAAGTTGTCGATTAACGCATCACTAATTTGGTCTGCAACTTTGTCCGGATGTCCTTCACTCACTGACTCCGACGTAAATAAATAAGCCATAACTATATTTTAGTTTAATATTAATTTTAGTTAAAAAAGAGGTGATTGCTACGAAAGCTAAAGGAGAGTTTCTGCTTTAGCATTTTTTTTACGAGGTTGCAATCAGTTCAAATTTTTCCTCTCATTTTTCGGTTGCAAATGTATAAAGACTATTTAGAATACAAAAAACTATTTTGCTTTTTTTATTTTTTTTATGATTATTCCAAAATTCTAAATACGTAGTATTTAAATATATATAAACAAATGCCAAATGTTAAATTTTCAATTTTTGTTTGGTCAATTGAAAAAACATTCAGAAGTTTGCCACATCAATTAACAACAAGAAAATGAAATTTATTATTTGTCATATGTGTCGCATGATGTGGAAATTTCCGCAGAGGACTCATATTGCATAATTTTAAATTTTTAAAATATATACAATCAAACCTCTGCTAACCGCAGGGGTTTTTTTATTTAAAACAAATTGTCACCCTGAGCGCTCCCGAAGTTTCTGGAGAAGGGCTATCTCAAAACAAAACGAAGTAACAATGAAAGTAACAACAAAAAATATGATGATGAACAACCGCATGATGCACATGATGATGTGTTGTTGTATTGACATACCTTGTTACCAAAAGCGAAAGACGTAATCGAAGTTTATATTTATACTCTAGAAGTCCTTTTGGTAAGCCATCCAAAAGGACTTTTTTTATTTCCAAAAATTAATAATCTAAATATCTAATAATCTAAATATCTAAATCATGAACACACAAAAATTCGCAACCAACGCATTGCACGCAGGACACGACGTTACTAAAAACGCAGGAACCAGAGCTGTTCCAATCTACCAAACGACTTCGTATGTATTCAACAATTCAGACCACGCCGCCAACTTGTTTGGCCTAGCTGAAGCCGGATTCATCTACACCCGTTTGAATAATCCAACCAACGACATTTTGGAACAACGCTTGGCCGCACTCGAAGGCGGAATCGGGGCTGTAGTTACTGCTTCTGGAACGTCCGCTATCGCCACCAGTTTGTTGGTTTTGCTCAAAGCAGGTGACCACATCGTAGCTTCGAATAGTCTTTACGGTGGAACGTACAACTTGTTGAATGTTACTTTGCCAAGATTAGGCATCACCACCACTTTCGTTGATCCGTCAAACCCTGAAAACTTTACCAAAGCCGCTCAAGAGAACACCAGAGCGTTTTTTGCAGAAAGTTTAGGGAACCCAAAATTAGACGTACTCGATTTGAAAGCAATATCTAAAGAAGCCAAAGCCTTCAAAGTACCTTTCATTGTTGACAATACCGTCGCTACACCATATTTGTTAAACCCAATTCAATACGGCGCCGATATTGTCATTCACTCGTTAACCAAATACATCACCGGAAACGGAACTTCTTTAGGTGGTGTAATCATCGATGCCGGAAACTTCGATTGGAGCAATGGGAAATTCCCTGAATTTACTGAACCATCTGCAGGTTACCACGGTTTAAAATACTACGAAGCTTTAGGCGCCGCCTCATTTATTGCCAAAGTAAGAATCGAAGGGTTGCGTGATTTTGGTGCGGCTTTAAGTCCGTTCAACGCATTCCAAACGATTCAAGGATTGGAAACTTTGGAAATCAGAATCAAAAAACACAGCGAAAATGCTTTGGCTTTAGCCCAATGGTTGCAAACACAGTCAGCAGTAGCGTGGGTAAATTATCCGGGATTAGAAACTTCAAAATACAAAGCCTTAGCCGATGAATATTTACCGGAAGGCAAAAGCGGTATCGTAACTTTTGGTCTAAAAGGCGGATTCGAAGCAGCGAAAAAAGTAGCCGATGAAACCAAATTATTCTCTTTGTTGGCCAACATAGGCGATACAAAATCATTAATTATTCATCCGGCAAGCACAACACATCAGCAATTATCTGACGCTGAGCAAGAATCAACCGGAGTCACCAAAGACTTAATCCGTTTGTCCGTTGGTTTAGAAAACATCGACGATTTGAAAGCCGATTTGAAAGAAGCATTCGTAAAAATTAAAACCCCACAAACCGTATAACAACATGAGCACAAAAACCGTAAACGTACTAGGCTATGCCAAAAACAGTAACCAATTCGTAGTCAAAGCCCAAAACTTCGACATCCGAATTAGTAAAAATGATCAATTTCCTGAACTGGAAGGGCCAAGTCCGATAGAATATATTTTGGCCGGTTATGCCGGTTGTATCAATGCTGTCGGAAAATTGGTCGCCAAAGAACAAGGCATCGATTTAAAATCACTTCAAGTTGAAATCTCGGGAACCTTAAGTTTAGACAAATACCAAGGGAAAATTAGCGATGAAAGAGCGGGATTTAAATCTATTGAAGTAACAGTAAAACCAACAACTGATGCCACTTTGGGCCAATTAAAAGATTGGTTAATTACGGTTGAGAATCGTTGCCCGGTTCAGGATAATTTGATCAATTCAACTCCGGTTTCAGTGGTGTTGGTTAAAGAATATGAACCAACAGCAACTGTGCTGTAAAAAGAAAAACCATTGGTTTTATTCCGCTGTGCTCCATACAATTCGGTAGCGCCTCGGGTGGTTTTGTTTGTTTGTTAAGACTGTCTTCAAAGTTTAGGTTGAAGGCAGTCTTTTAAAAAGCAGTTAAAAAAAGCAACATGAAAAAATTAGAAAAAATAGACTTGTTTAATTTTGATTTAGAAAACGGAAAGCAACGACCTTATCTTCCGCTATTTTATCAAACTTTTGGTCAACCCATTGGCTTAGCACCGGTAGTGATTGTGAATCACGCTTTGACAGGAAACTCCAATGTTACCGGAGAAAACGGCTGGTGGAACGATTTAATCGGAACAGATAAAATCATCGATACCCATTATTTCACCGTAATTGCCTTCAACATTCCCGGAAATGGTTATGATGACAACTTTGGAAACTTGATTTCAAATTACAAAGATTTCACCATTCGCGATGTCGCCAGAATTTTTTGGGAAGGTTTGTCGTTTCTTAAAATAAAAGATGTTTTCGCAGTTATAGGTGGAAGTTTAGGCGGAGCAATAGCTTGGGAAATGTCAGTTTTGAAACCAAATGCTGTCCAAAATCTAATTCCGATTGCCACCGATTGGAAAGCAACGGATTGGGTAATTGCCAATGTTTTAATCCAAGACCAAATTCTCAATAACTCAGATGATCCCATTGCGGACGCCAGATTGCACGCCATGTTGTTGTACCGAACACCGCAATCAATTAACCAACGCTTTCAAAGAAATAAATTCAATGGTTCCTCGGTTTTTCAAATCGAAAATTGGCTGGCCAATCACGGCATCAAACTCAAAAACCGCTTTCGGCTATCGGCTTACAAATTGATGAACCATTTGCTTAAAACAAATGATATTACTCGTGACCGAAATGATTTTTTGCTGATAGCCAAAGAAATTCAAGGGAACATTCACGTAGTCGCCGTAGAGACAGACTACTTTTTTATTCCTGATGAGAACCGCGAAACGGTTGAAACTTTAAAACCAATCAAAGAAAATGTGTTTTACCATGAAATCAATTCCATTCACGGACACGATGCGTTTTTAATCGAATACGAACAATTAGCCCAAATTTTAGGGCCTATTTTTAACAAACAAAAACAACAAAAATTATGTCAGTGCTTAGAATCAATATAGTCCTTTTTGGTATCGGCAATGTCGGTAGCACTTTAGTCAACCAAGTCATAGAAAGTCAAAAGTTTTTCCTCGAAAAAAGAAACATCGATTTGAGATTTCCAATAATTACCAATTCTACTTTAGCTTTTTTTGAAAAAGACGGACTAAAAAACCAATGGGAAGCCAATTTTGCCCAATCCGCCATTCCATTCAGAATTGAAGACATCATCGAATACGTTCAGGAACAACAATTGGAAAACTTAATTGCCGTTGATGCAACAGCCAGTCAAGACATCATCAAAAATTATATTCCGTTAATTCAAAACGGTTTTAACATCGTTGCCGCCAATAAAAAAGCCAATACGTTACATTTCGATTTCTACAAAGAACTGAGAAGAAATTTAAAAAAGTATGACAAAACATTTTTATACGAAACCAATGTCGGCGCCGGATTGCCCGTTGTGCAAACGATAAATGACTTATACTTTTCAGGCGAAAAAATTACCAAAATCCGTGGCGTATTCTCCGGTTCATTGAGTTATATTTTTAACCGATTTTCTTCAGAAGAATTGCCGTTTTCCAAAATCTTACTTGAGGCAGAGAAAAAAGGCTACACCGAACCGGATTCGCGTGAAGACTTATCCGGAAGCGATGTCGCCCGAAAATTATTAATTCTAGCGCGCGAAATAGGGCAAGAGTTTGAATTTACTGATATCAAAATAGAATCTCTTTTGCTCCCTAATTTAAATGAAAAAAGTCCTAAATCTGAGTATTCTGTAAACAAATCATTGTTTGACAAACCGTTCCAAATTGCCAAAATCACACAAGCCGATGAGCATGCTTTGCGTTATGTGGGCGAATTGGATGTCATAACCAAACAATTAGAAGTGAAACTAATCTCAGTTCCTAAAAGTTCTCCTTTAGGCCAACTCAAAGGCGCCGATAATCTGATTGAAATTTACACCAAATCCTATGGTGAAATCCCAATCGTCATTCAAGGAGCGGGAGCCGGAAAACAGGTTACCGCTCGTGGCGTTCTTACCGACATTCTCAAAGTAGCCGAGAAAATTAAAATTAAAGAAGCGGTTTGGTTATAACCGGCTTAAAAATTAACTAATCAACCTTTAACCAAGAAAACCTACAGCACGAAAACGTTGTAGGTTTTTATTTTTTTAAAACTGTTGCAAAAACCAATTCTATGTCATTACTTTGCACCGTTCATAAACTTATTGTTCGTTATCACGAAAGCTGGAGGGAATAGACCCGTCGAAAGCTTAGCAACCCTTTGCCAAAAGAAGGTGCTACATTCTATCTCAATTTATTGGGAGCAGATAACCCCGAGAATTCTTCTCACTTTCACGATAACATACTATATTTTTTTACGAGCGAATGGCTTGCGCATTGTTGCAGTCCATTTTCCCGCTTTTTGCACTGCATGGCAGTTGCGTCAATCGGGGCTAATTAGTTATCCATTTTTGTAAAATTATTGCAAACAAAAACCTTTGCGAACGCTGCGGATTTTTCTCTGCGGACTATGCGGTTAAAATAACAAGTATGTCAAAAATACAACAAGCCATCAAAGAAAGAATCCTTGTCCTAGACGGTGCGATGGGAACCATGCTGCAACGCAACAACTTCTCAGAAGAAGATTTCCGTGGCGAGCGTTTCAAAGATTTCCCACATCCGCTAAAAGGCAACAACGATTTGCTTTCCATCACGCAACCCGAAGCTGTAAAGCAAGTCCACCGCCTGTATTTTCAAGCCGGTGCCGATATTGTTGAAACCAATACATTCTCAGGAACCACCATCGGTATGGCCGATTATCACTTAGAAGATTTGGTTTACGAACTCAACTACGAATCCGCCAAAATCGCCCGCGAAGTCGCTGACGAATTCAAAGACAGACCGCGTTTTGTAGCCGGTTCTATCGGGCCAACCAACAGAACCGCTTCTATGTCACCGGATGTTAATGATCCCGGATTTCGAGCCGTAACTTTTGACGATTTACGCATCGCTTACAAACAACAAGTGGAAGCCTTGATTGATGGCGGTTGTGATGTTTTATTGGTAGAAACCATCTTCGACACACTAAACGCCAAAGCTGCTTTATTCGCCATAGAAGAAGTAAAAGAAGAACGCAATCTCGATATTCCGGTGATGGTTTCAGGGACGATTACGGATGCTTCAGGAAGAACTTTATCGGGACAAACGGTAGAAGCCTTTTTGATTTCTATTTCCCATATTCCTTTATTGTCAATCGGATTCAATTGCGCACTCGGAGCCGACCAATTAAAACCATACTTGAAAAGACTTGCACACAATACAAGTTTAAATATTTCGGCACATCCAAATGCCGGTTTACCGAATGCTTTCGGGCAATACGACCAAACAGCCGCCGAAATGCAAGCCTTAATTAAAGAATATTTACAAGATAATTTAGTCAACATCATTGGCGGTTGTTGTGGTACCACACCAGAACACATCAAAGCCATTGCTGATGTTGCCTCACAATTCAAACCAAGAAGAATTGATGAAAATCAATTAGTTTAATAAAAGTTAACACAGATTTGTCAGATTATCACCAATTTAATCTGTGTGGATTTGTGATAATCAGTGTTCAAACAAATAAAATGTCAGCAACAAAATATCTAAAATTATCCGGATTAGAACCGTTAATCGTTACGCCGGAAAGTAATTTTATCAACGTAGGCGAACGAACCAACGTAACCGGTTCGCGTAAATTCCTTCGCTTAATCAAAGAAGAAAATTACAACGAAGCACTTTCAGTAGCAAGGGATCAAGTTGAAGGAGGCGCGCAAATCATCGACGTCAATATGGACGAAGGCATGTTGGATGGTGTTTATGCCATGACCAAATTCCTAAATCTAATCGCCGCGGAACCCGATATTGCCCGAGTTCCGGTAATGATTGACAGCTCTAAATGGGAAATCATCGAAGCCGGTTTGAAAGTCGTGCAAGGAAAAGGAGTCGTGAATTCGATTTCACTAAAAGAAGGGAAAGAGGCTTTCATTCACCATGCCAAATTGATTAAAAGATATGGCGCCGCTGTAATCGTAATGGCTTTTGACGAAGATGGGCAAGCCGACACTTATGAAAGACGTATCGAAATCTGTAAACGCTCGTATAGTATTTTAGTCGATGAAGTCCATTTTCCGGCAGAAGACATCATCTTCGATCCCAATATTTTCCCGGTCGCCACCGGAATGGAAGAGCACAAATTAAACGCTTTAGATTTCTTCAGAGCAACCAAATGGATTCGTGAAAACTTACCGTATGCCGGCGTTTCAGGTGGTGTGAGTAATGTTTCGTTTTCGTTTCGCGGGAATGACAAAGTACGTGAAGCGATGCATTCCGCATTTTTATACCATGCGATTAAAAACGGCATGACGATGGGTATTGTAAATCCGGAGATGCTCGAGATTTACGATGAAATCGACCCAATTTTGTTAGAACATGTGGAAGATGTTTTATTGAACAGAAGAGAAGATGCGACGGAAAGATTACTTGATTTAGCCGAGAGTTACAAAGGCGATTTTAAAACCAACGAGAAAGCCGTTCAAGAATGGCGAAGCGGCTCGGTTCAAGACCGATTAACCCATTCGTTAGTCAAAGGAATAGACGAATTTATAGAAATAGATGTAGAAGAAGCTCGCCAATTGGCCACAAAACCAATTGAAGTCATCGAAATCAATTTGATGGCGGGAATGAATGTCGTAGGCGATTTATTCGGAAGCGGAAAAATGTTTTTGCCACAAGTGGTCAAATCAGCGCGCGTAATGAAAAAAGCCGTAGCGTATTTGCTACCTTATATAGAAGCTTCGAAAGACGGAAAATCTTCTTCCGCCGGAAAAGTCTTGATGGCAACCGTAAAAGGAGATGTGCACGATATTGGTAAAAATATAGTAGCGGTAGTTTTGGGTTGCAACAACTTTGAAATTATCGATTTAGGGGTTATGGTGCCACCGGAAAAAATCATTGAAGCTGCTGTTCGTGAAAAAGTAGATATCATTGGTTTGAGCGGATTGATTACGCCATCATTAGACGAAATGGTATATCTCGCCAAAGAAATGGACAAACTCAACATCAAAATTCCGGTTATGATTGGCGGTGCGACGACTTCTCGAGCGCATACTGCTGTAAAAATAGCACCGGAATACAAAGAAACAGTTGTTCATGTGAACGATGCGTCGCGTGCGGTAACGGTAGCGAGTAATTTGCTTCAGGCGAAAACCAAAGTGGAATACGCCAAAACGGTTCGTGCCGAATATGACAAATTGCGTGAAGGTTATTTGAATAGAAGTAGAGACAAAAATTACCATTCGATTGAAGATGCCAGAAAGAATAAATTACAATTGGATTGGAACAATTTTACGCCGGTGAAACCGAATTTTATCGGAACCAAAACCGTTGAAGTTGAATTATCAGAACTGGTTGATTTTATTGACTGGACGCCATTTTTCAGTTCGTGGGAATTGTTCGGAAAATATCCTGCGATTTTAACCGATGAAGTAGTTGGCGAACAAGCGACTTCATTATTTGAAGATGCACAAAAAATGTTAAACCAAATCGTTTCGGAAAAATGGTTAACTGCGAAAGGAATTTTGGGCATTTATCCGGCAAACCAAGTCAATGATGACGATATTCAGGTTTTAGAGGAAAGCGGAAAAGAGTTAGTAAAATTCTTGACGTTAAGACAACAATCTCAAAAAACAGTCGGTGCACCAAATATCGCGTTAGCTGATTTTGTAGCGCCAAAAGACAGTGGAAAGCAAGATTATATCGGTTGTTTTTGTGTTACTACCGGATTTGGCGTAGACGAAAAAGCAGCCGAATTTGAAAAACAATTAGACGATTACAACTCGATTTTAGTAAAAGCCTTAGGCGATAGATTGGCCGAAGCATTCGCAGAATATTTACATTTAAAAGTCCGTAAAGAAATTTGGGGCTACGCTTCCGATGAATCTTTGACCAATCAGGATTTGATTGATGAAGAATACAAAGGCATTCGTCCCGCGCCGGGTTATCCTGCATGTCCGGATCATTTGGAGAAACCCACGATTTGGAAACTTTTAAAGGTCGAGCAAGCAATAGGTGTGAAGCTGACGGAAAGCATGGCGATGTGGCCGGCATCTTCGGTTTCCGGTTATTATTTTGCGCATCCGGAAAGCAAGTATTTCGGACTTGGAAAAATAAAAGAAGATCAAGTAATTGACTATGCCAAACGCCGTGGAATTTCGACTGAAGTAGCAACAAAATGGCTTTCGCCAAATATAGCAGATTAACAACAGTTGTCGGTTGTCAGTTTTCAGTTAAAATGGAAAACAGATAACAGACAACAGACAACAGATAACAGACAACATAAATGAAAGTAACCCAACATATCCAAAACGCGAATGGAAAACCCCTGTTTTCTTTCGAGATTTTACCGCCTTTGAAAGGGCAAAATATTCAGTCTATTTTTGACAGTATTGACCCGTTGATGGAGTTCAATCCGCCGTTTATTGATGTGACTTACCATCGTGAGGAATATGAGTACAAAGAATTGCCAAGCGGTTTGTTGCAAAAGAAAGTGGTCAAAAAGCGTCCGGGAACGGTTGGGATTTGTGCCGGAATTCAGAACAAATACAATGTGGATGCGATTCCGCATATATTGTGTGGTGGTTTTACCAAAGAAGATACCGAAAACTTGTTGATTGACTTGGATTTTCTTGGAATTGACAACGTTGTGGCACTTCGTGGTGATGCTTTGAAAACCGAAACGTATTTCCATCCGGAGAAAGAAGGTAATGAATATGCGACCGAATTGGTGACGCAAATCAGCAATTTGAATAATGGCATTTACTTGGATGAAGATTTGAAAAATTCTGCCAAAACTAATTTTTGTATCGGTGTTGCGGGTTATCCTGAGAAGCATATGGAAGCACCGAGTTTGGACAGTGATATTCATTTCTTAAAACAAAAAATCAAAAACGGCGCGGAATATATCATTACGCAAATGTTTTTTGACAATAAAAAATTCTTCGATTTTGTGGATAAATGTCGCGCTGCCGGAATCACGGTTCCGATTATTCCGGGATTGAAACCGATTGCGACTAAGAAGCAATTGAATTTAATTCCGCACCGATTTAGTTTAGAATTGCCTGATGATTTGATTATGGCAGTTGTAAAAGCGAAAGACAATGATGAAGTAAAACAAATAGGAATCGAATGGTGTACTGCTCAAAGTAAGGAACTCGTTGCTGCCGGAATTCCGGTGTTGCATTACTATTCGATGGGAAAAGCAGAAAATATTAAGGCGATTGCGAAACAGGTTTTTTAAACTGATTTTACAAAAGACCAATCCTATTTAGCCCCGATGGCAATAGCTACCGTGTAGCATGGACAGCGGGAATATGGCCAACAAAAATGCCCGAACTTTTCGCTCCTGATTTCTCCTAAAGTCGGCACGAGCACAGCGAACTGGCGCAGCAAATGACAATTAGGTATTCTATTAATTATATTCCGTTATATTTGTGCGTTTTAAATTTTAGGATGAAGAAAACTTACCTGCTTTTTTTACTGTTAGCCTTTTCTGGATTTGGTCAAAATACCAATCCTTTTGCGGTTGAAGCTTCTATTTTAAGGGGCAATATTTTACCTCATACGGAAGACATGCATCATTTGGTTAACGGTCATCCGCAAGGTTTTATGTTGAGTGTTATCAAAAAAACTGATGGTTCTAAAGAATGGCATCGAGCGTATAATTATCCGGATTATGGAGGCTATTTTTTGTACCAGGATTTTAAAAGTCAGCCGTTAGGACAGAATTATGCCACAGGCGTTTTTTACAATTTTCACTTCTGGAAAAGACGATTGCAATTTAGATTGTCACAAGGAATTGCCTACACTACCAATCCGTATGACAAAGTTGACAACAGTAAGAATAAAGCTTTCGGAAATCGATTGATGGCCAACACCAATTTCGGATTGACCTATACTACGCCGTCTTTGTTTGATAATATTAGTTTGCAGGCGGGACTTTTATTTGTTCATTATTCTAATGGAAGAATTGTATCGCCCAACAGCGGTATTAATACTTACTTGCTGAATCTTGGGGTGAATTATAATTTTTCGAAGGATTTTCAACGCCAAGTTGATACGACTACTGTCCCAAAAAAGTATAAAGAACCCATTCGATACAACTTTGTGTTTCGAACCGGAATCAATGAAAGTCCGATTATCAATAGTGGTCAGTATCCTTTTTACCACATTGGTTTTTATGCAGATAAGCGTATCAATAGAAAGTCGGCTTTACAATTGGGCGCCGAATTGTTTTTGACCAAATCAATTGAAGAGTACATTAATTATTACTCCGTTGCCTATCCGGAAGACAATATCAGTTCTGATACGGATTACAAGAGAGTTGGGATTTTCATTGGACATGAATTAATCATCAATAAAATTTCAATCGAAGCACAATTAGGCTATTACGCTTATCAACCTTTTAAAAAGGATATTGCGATTTATGATAGGGTTGGGATGAAATATCGTTTTTCGGATAAGTTTTTTGGTGTTTTTTCGCTTAAAACGCATTTGTTTTTGGCAGAAGCTTTAGAAATTGGCATTGGATATAGAATTTAAAAAACAGACAGTATGAAAAAGTTTTCGGTATTGATAATTTTGTTTTGGCTGTTCAACGCTTGTGAAAAACCGAGTGATTGTATTGAGAGTTCGGGCGCGACAATTACCAAAGAAATAGCGGTTCAGCCATTCAAAAAGATAAAAGTCTACCGCGGTATTGAAGTTGTCATTACGCAAGGAACGGAATACAAAGTACAAATTGTGGCCGGCGAAAATTTCATCGATAATGTGGAAGTCAAGCAAAATGGTGACCAACTGATTTTTAAAGACGACGCCAGTTGCAATTGGGTTCGCTCTTATGGTATGACAAAGATTTTGGTGACCACGCCAACTTTGGAAGAAGTATATTCAAAAACGGATAGAAATATCAGTTCGAATGGTGTGTTGACTTTCCCAAGTATAGCTTTTATAGCGATGGATAAAGATGGTGATGGTGAAAGCGGTGCCGGAACCGGAGATTTTATTCTGAATGTGAACAATGATTATTTGTACATCGCGAACAATAATGTGTCTCGATTTTATCTTTCGGGACAAACCAATTTGGCGGAGTTTAATTTTTATTTCGGAGACGGAAGAATAGAAGCTGAGAATCTAATTGCTCAAAATATAAAAGTCTTTCACCGTGGTTCTAACGATATGACAGTAAGACCTATTCAAAGTATTATTGGCACCATGAACAGCACCGGAAATATTATCTTAAAAAATGTGCCGCCGGTTGTTGATGTTGAAGAGTTGTATCAAGGCAATGTGATTTATCCTTAAATTACTGAACATAAACAACTGAATACTATTTTTTCTTAGTTTTCTCCCTAAAGATTTGCTCTAAATTCTTGCTTTTCAAACTAATCTGCAACGTTTTCAACCCGTTGTCATGCGCAAAGTCGAATATTTTCGGACGCATGTCTTCTTCGGTGTTGAAAGTCAGTAACCAAAGATTGTCATTAGTATTTTTATACGTTTTGATGTTGGCTAAATTGGTCAATAAATTGGGGTCAATTGTTTTGTCAAATTCGATTTCAATGATTTGTTCCTTTTCTTCAGCAACCAATTTGTCCAGCTTTTTATCGGTTACGATTTTGCCGTGATCAATGATGATTACGCGGTCACAAATGGCTTCCACTTCTTGCATAATGTGCGTGGAAAGAAAAACGGTTTTATTCTTACCAACGTTTTTTATCACGTTTCTAATTTCAACCAACTGATTTGGATCTAAACCTGTAGTTGGTTCGTCCAAAATTAAAACATCAGGATTGTGTAATAAAGCCGTTGCTAAACCCACACGCTGACGATAACCTTTAGACAATTGTCCGATTTTTTTATGACTTTCAGGCGTTAATCCTGTCAACTCAATTACTTCTTCAATTCTAGATTTGGCTATTTTGTAAACATCAGCATTAAATTCTAAATATTCACGAACATACAAATCCAAATACAACGGATTGTGTTCTGCCAAATAACCCACAGAAAGTTGTACCGCTTTTTGGTTGGTATTCACATCATTGCCATTTACAGAAGCCGTTCCTTCATCAGCATTAATATAAGTGGTCAAAATTTTCATCAACGTAGATTTTCCAGCGCCATTCGGACCAAGAAAACCTACTATTTCTCCTTTTTTTACAGAAAAAGAAATATTATCTAGTGCTTTTTGTGCACCGTAACTCTTTGGAAATATTTTGAACTTCTATCGACATAACATGACTATTTGAAGCAAATGTAATAATTAATTAAAGGAAAAAGAAACGCACATTTATATAACGTGAAGAATGGTGTTTTAGGTTTTGCACAATTGTGTATATTTGTTTTCATAATAAAATCAATTCAGGAATAATTGAGTTATTCTAATGTGGAACCAAGTCAGAATCTTGGACTGTCGTGCAACTGTGTTTTCCTGTAAATTAGGAATAAGTCAGATACACATCATTGATTTAGTTTGAGCATCACGAGATGTGCTTAAGCCGAATATTTCTTCGTTTAGCCAATGAAGAATTGTTTATTATTCATTTTCTCGAACTTAAAAAATGAATAATAATGACAGAACAATATGAAATAGCTTTGGCTAAATACTACAACAAACTAAGGATAGTTCCTGTTCCGCTTATTGCTTGGGATATATTTGCAAGCCATGATTTGGAAATAAATAACTATAATTCTTTTCAAAATCATTGGAAGGAAAAAGAAAATTTTAGTGAAGTAGTTTATCAAGCAAAACGCGAAATTATTATCACCAATGTCAATCAGGAAATTGTTTTTGCTACACAAGGGATTTATGACATGAACGGCTATCATCCGTATGAAGTTATAGGGAAGTCGCCAAAAATATTTCAAGGAAAATTAACAACGCAAGAAAGTCGAGATACCATAAGAACAGCAATCAAAAGTCAACTGCCTTTTAAAGAAATTGTGGTGAATTATAAAAAAGACGGATCAACTTATTGGTGTGAAATCGAAGCTTATCCAAAGTTCAACAATAAGGGAGAATTAGTTAATTACATCGCATTTGAAAAAATAGCTTCTTAAAATCAGGATTACAATTCATGTGTTTTGATTAGCTAAAACGTTGTCGTAAATTTTTCACTACATTTTTGTAGAAACTAAACTTTAATTTTTTACATTAGCCAAACAGAACAACGCTATGAGACAATTTAACACCTTTTATAACTATTTCTTTTATTTCTTCTTCGGACAGAAAAAGGGATTGGTATTGTGTTATGTGAAAAACTAAATTTTAAAAACAACAATAATATAAATCCCAACGAGAGTTGGGATTTTTTTTTGATGATATGGAAACAAAAATCGCTATCCAAGGAATTAAAGGCTCGTTTCACCACCAAGTCGCTCAGGAGTTTTTTCAGCAAGACCACGATTTAGACGAATGTATGTCATTTGATGATTTGGTAAAAAGTTTGGTCAATAAGCAATCCGAAAAAGGTGTAATGGCGTTGGAGAATTCAATCGCTGGTTCGATTATTCCCAATTATGCTTTGATTGACCGAAACAATTTGCACATTATTGGCGAACATTATCTCGACATTCACATGAATCTAATGGTTTTGAAAGGCCAAAAAATAGCAGACATTAAAGAAGTCCATTCGCACCCGATTGCGTTGTTGCAATGCGCTGTTTTTTTTAGCCAATATCCGCACATTAAATTGGTCGAAAGTGGCGATACTGCTGAAACCGCACGCAGAATTCAGGAGCAAAAACTCACCGGGATTGGCGCCGTTGCTGCTCCGATTGCGGCCAAATTATATGACTTGGAAATACTCGCCGCCGGAATTCATACGATTCAAAGCAACAAAACCCGCTTTGTGATTGTAAAAACCACCAATAAAGAATGGCCAAAAGAACAGATTAACAAAGCTTCTGTCAAATTTGAACTCGATGATACCGCGGGAAGTTTGGCGACAGTATTAAACGTCATGAACAACTGTAAACTGAATCTAACCAAAATCCAATCGATGCCGATTATCGAAACACCTTTTCAATATTCTTTTTTTGTCGACGTCATTTTTGAGAAGTACAAACATTACGAAAAAGCCAAAAATATTTTAGCCTTAATGACCACGCATTTCAAAGTGTTGGGTGAATACAAAAACGGAAGATTATGATCACAACCGCCAACCGATTAAACAGCGTTCAAGAATACTATTTCTCCAGAAAATTGCGGGAAGTCCGTCAACTCATGGCCGAAGGAAAACCGGTCATCAATATGGGCATCGGTAGTCCTGATTTGGTACCCGATAAAACCGTAATTGACGCCATGAGTCAAGCCATGTTTGACGACAAAGCCCATGAATACCAAAGCTATCAAGGTTTGCCCGAATTGCGACAAGGGATGGCTGATTTTTACGCGAATCAGTTTGGCGTTGCGTTAAATTTCAATACTGAGATTCTTCCGCTAATGGGTTCCAAAGAAGGTATTATGCACATTTCACTAGCGTTTTTAAACGAAGGCGATGAAGTTTTGATACCCAATCCGGGTTATCCGACCTATGCGTCGGTAACCGAATTGGTGCAGGCGAAAGCCATCTGTTATGACTTGAAGGAAGAGAACGATTGGCAACCCGATTTTGAACAATTAGAAAAGCAAGATTTGTCGAAAGTCAAGCTGATGTGGGTTTCTTATCCGCACATGCCCACCGGAGCGAACGGAACAGTGGAATTGTTTGAAAAACTGATTGCTTTTGGCAAAAAGCACCACATTTTAATAGTCAATGACAATCCGTATAGCTTTGTTTTAAACGAAAATCCAATCTCTATTTTACAAGTTGATGGCGCAAAAGAAGTGGCTTTAGAATTGAATTCCTTATCTAAAACCTACAATATGGCCGGTTGGCGTGTCGGAATGGTTTTAGGGAATGCGACATTAATTGATGCGGTGTTGAAAGTCAAAAGCAATATGGATAGCGGGATGTTTTACGGGATTCAAAAAGGCGCGATTGAAGCATTGAAACTCGGGAAAGATTGGTTCGAGAAGCAAAACGAAATTTACACCAAACGTAGAAATCTAATTTTCCAATTGGCGGAAAAACTGCATTGTACTTTCGATAAAAACAGTGTTGGCTTATTCGTTTGGGCCAAATTACCTCACGGAATTTCAGCAGAAGATTTCATTGATCAAGTTTTAATCGAAAAGCACATTTTCATCACGCCTGGAATTATTTTTGGCAGCAATGGAGAAGGTTATATCCGATTTTCGCTTTGTGTTACCGAAGAAAAAATACAAGAGACAATTGCAAGATTTTAAAAGAAAAGAATTAATTTTAGGCAAAAGGCAATAGCCATGAGCCAATAGAAATAAAAATAAATAAAATAAACTATTGCCTAATGCCTAATGGCTTTTGGCTCTAAACAAAAAGCTATGAATATAACAACAGAAAATAGAAAATGGTTGGATGATTTTAAATTAAGTCATCCTTTGGTAATTGCCGGACCATGTAGTGCCGAAACTGAAGAACAAGTCTTGAAAATTGCTCACGAATTGAAAAACTCAGACGTTTCAATTTATCGCGCCGGAATTTGGAAACCACGAACACGTCCGGGCGGATTTGAAGGCGTTGGTGCCATTGGTTTGAAATGGTTGCAAAAAGCCAAAGCCGAAACAGGATTGTTAATGGCCACTGAAGTCGCTAATGCTGCGCATGTGAAATTGGCTTTAGAACATGATATCGATGTGCTGTGGATTGGTGCCAGAACTACTGTAAACCCATTTGCGGTTCAGGAAATTGCCGATGCGTTGGAAGGAACGGATAAAATCGTTTTGGTTAAAAATCCGGTGAATCCCGATTTGGCTTTGTGGATTGGCGGTGTGGAACGTTTGTACAATGCCGGAATCAAAAAGTTAGGCGTAATACACAGAGGCTTTTCGACTTACGAAAAAACAAAATACAGAAACATTCCGGAATGGCAATTGGCGATTGAATTGCAAAATCGTTTTCCTGATTTACCCTTAATTTGTGATCCTTCACACATTACCGGAAGACGCGATATGATTCAGGAAGTCTCGCAACAAGCATTGGATTTGAATTATGACGGATTGATCATTGAAACCCATATCGATCCAGACAACGCTTGGAGTGATGCGGCACAACAAGTTACGCCAACCGTTTTAAAACAAATTTTTGAGGATTTGAGGATTCGTAAAGAAACCGATGATGCTGATGAATACAACAGTCGTTTGGCAAGGTTTCGTGTGGATATTGATGAATATGATGGAAAATTATTAGAGATTTTAGGCAAAAGAATGAAAGTTGCCGATAAAATCGGAGCCTTGAAAAAAGAGAAAAATGTAGCGGTTTTGCAGAACAAACGTTGGAATGAAATTCTGGGGAAAATGATTCTAGACGGAGAAGAAAAAGGCCTGAGCGAAGAGTTTATCTTGAAGATTTTCAAAGCCATTCACCAAGAAAGTATTACACACCAAGAAAAAGTGATTAATAGCTAATGTCTATTTAAGTTAAAAAATGAAACCTACTGATTTATTGGTAGGTTTTTTTTGTATCATTGCGCAACAATAAAAACAATCTCTAATTTTTAAACCAACCAAAATGAAACAAACCTTTTTAGGTTTTATCTTTTTTGTTTGCAGTTGCATAAGCTTGAATGCACAAAACAAAATCGATAAAATCAACATGACTTACGGTGAAGAATTGCCGGAAGACAAACAAAAAATCGTAAAAATTATCGGTGAAACTGACACCAAAATTTACGCACTTGGATTCAAAGAAAAAGAAGATTATTTCTTGAAAATATTTGAATCTAAAACGATGAAATTAATTTCGTCGAACCCAATCGTTATCCCTCAAATCAGCGATAAAGAAGTCGATTTTGAAGATATCTTTTTATTAAACGGAAAACTTTACGCGATTGGAAGTGTTTTCAATAAAAAAGAAAAAATATTCAACTTAATTGGTGCCGAGATTTCTGAAAAAGGAATCATTAGCAAATCAACCGTTACCTTATTCAATTCTGAAGTAGCAAAAAAATCAGAGCGTGGCGGGTTTTATTTCAAACAATCTCCGGATGAAGGCGCATTGTTAATCATGCATACTTCACGGTTTCCTAAAGAAGATGCGATTAAATATGAAGTTAAATTGTTCGACGACAAATTGGCAACCCTTTTCACCAGTGAAGAAAAAGTGAAATTTGACGACAGCAAAAAAGATTATGAGTTTACCATTTCTGATTTTGAATTGAATTTTCAAGATGATGTCTTTTTGGTAATCAACGAAAGTTACAGAGATTCAAAAAAGAAAGAGCAAATTGAGAAATTCCAAATTCATGCGTTCAAAAGAGCCAATAACTACACTAAAGAAGTTATAGACATCAACATCAAAGGGAAAGAAATCATCAACTGTAAGATGTTGTCAACCAACAAAAACACATTACAATTGGTTGGTTTTTACTCAAGCGTTCGCGATAATGGTAAAGCCAATAAAGAATTAAAAGGAGTTTATAACGCGACTATTAATTTGGCTACCAATGCAAATGACAACTTAAAATTCAACGAGTTTGATTATGCCACCAAAGTTAAATTATTAGGTGAAAGAAAAGCCAAAAAAGGAAGAGATGTAAAACCATTATATAACATCACAACGCTTATTGAGAAAAACGATGGTGGAATCATCGTATTGTCTGAATTGCAGTTTGTTTACGTTGGGCAAAGTTCAGGAATCGGACCATTAGCCTTCACTCCGGTAACTTATACCAAAAATGAAATCATCATTACATGTTTAAAACCGGATGGTTCGTTAGATTGGAGTAATGTGTTACCAAAAGAACAATCAGCTTCTGTGACCACTATGTCATTCGCATTTGGTTTCGGTGGTGGAAACGGAAATTTTGCGGTTGGTGGTGCAATTGCCATTCCATTAGCGCAAATGGGTAAAGGACCAGAATATTTGGGTGCTATTCCGATTTACAAAAATGGTGTTTTAAACATCCTGTTCAATGATAATGTGAAGAACAAAGGCGTTACCGATATTGAAGAGATTAAATCATTAGGCAATTATAACAACGCAGTTCCGGCGCTTTTCATTTTTGACGATAAAGGTCAAATTACCAGAAAGGATCCTGAAGAAGTGGTAAAAGCCGAGTTAGTTATCCGTCCGGGAGTTTACTACAGAAAGAATCAGAAAGAGTTTATTATCTATTCTTCCAGAAGGAAACAAGATAAACTAGGACGCATGATTCTAGAAGATTAAAAATGTAAAGGCTGTGAAATTATCGCAGCCTTTTTTTATTTGATTTTTTTTGAATACAATAACGGTTTCCTTTTTTTACCTTTGCTGAATCCTAAATTCAAAAAATGACCGGACTCGTATATAAATCTACCGGAAGTTGGTACACTGTCAAAGCCGAAGATGCTACGTTCTATGAATGTCGAATCAAAGGAAAGTTTCGCATGAAAGGCATCAAAAGTACCAATCCGATTGCGGTTGGCGACATCGTCGATTTTGAGTTAGATGATACGTCAGATGACATTACGGGAACCATTCACAACATTCACGAGCGAAAGAATTATATCGTCCGAAAATCGGTGAATTTGTCGAAGCAAACGCATATTATCGCTTCCAATATTGATATTGTTTTTTTGCTGATTACCATTAATAATCCACCAACAACGACTAGTTTTATAGATAGATTTTTGGTTACGGCCGAAGCTTATGGCATTGAAGCGGTTTTAGTCTTTAATAAGATTGATACCTATGATGAAGCTATGCGTGATGAGCAATTGTATTTGCAATACATCTATTCTGAAATTGGATACAAGTGTTTGCGTGCTTCTGCTATTGAGAAAAAAGGAATCGACGAATTGAAATCGATGATGACCGGAAAAGTCAGTATGTTCTCGGGACATTCGGGTGTTGGGAAATCAACTTTGGTCAATGCTTTGGAACCCAATTTGAATTTGAAAACCAAACACATTTCCGAACAAAGCAAACAAGGGCAACACACCACCACTTTTGCCGAAATGTATGATCTGTCTTTTGATGCCAAAATCATAGATACGCCCGGAATTAAAGGTTTCGGAATCGTTGATATGGAACCATCAGAAATTAGTGATTATTTTCCGGAGTTTTTTAAGCTAAAAGAACAGTGTAAATTCAACAATTGTTTGCACAAAGAAGAACCGCATTGCGCTGTGAAACAAGCTTTAGAAGACAATAAAATTGCCTGGTCACGCTACAATAGTTATCTCAAAATACTCGAAGGTGATGATGAACATTATCGTTCTGATATTTACAATGATGACCGAATTGCCAGTGATGAAACCCGGAAGTAGTATTCAGTTTACAGTCGCAGTATTTAGTAAATTTTTATTTAGATGAAAGCCGTAATTCAACGAGTTTCCCAAGCTTCCGTAACCATAGAAGGTCAAATTGTAGCCGACATCCAACAAGGATTGTTAGTGTTGGTTGGTTTTGAAGACGAAGACAATTTCGAAGATATTAATTGGCTGACCGCGAAAATTGCCAATCTCAGAATATTTGGAGATGAAAACCACGTCATGAACCTTTCTTTAAAAGATATCAATGGCGAAATGATTATTGTGAGCCAATTTACATTACATGCCTTGACCAAAAAAGGCAATCGGCCGTCTTACATTAAGGCTTCTAAACCTGATGTTGCTATTCCGTTATACGAAAGTTTTATTGTTCAAATGGAAGCCGAGTTGGATAAGAAAGTCCAAACCGGACAATTTGGCGCCGATATGAAAGTAAGTTTACTCAATGACGGACCGGTTACTTTAATTATCGATACAAAAAATAAGGAATAAGATTATAAATAAAAACATAATTTTTCTATATTTGACCAAATTCTGTGTCGATGAAATTCAAAATTTTCCCCTACTTTTTACTGCTTTTTTCCTTTTTTGTATCCGCACAAAAATTAGAATACTCCATTCTTACTATTCCCGATAGTTTAAAGCAAAATGCGAATGCTGTTGTGCGTTCAAATCAGTTGAATATTAATATTGCGTCTCAAAAATCAATGACTTTTAAAAAGTTAAAAGTAGTTACAATTTTGAACGAGTTGGGTTTGCGAAGCTTGGATTTAAGTGAAAATTACGATAAGAACAATAGAGTCAACAAAATTGAAGCAACTGCTTACGATGCCTTTGGGAAAGAATTAAAAACATACAGGCGAAAAGATTTTAAAGACCAAAGCGCCACTGATGATGGTTCTATTTTCTCAGACAATAGGGTTTTGTATCTTGATTACACGCCAATAACTTATCCTTTTACTATGGTTTATGAATCAGAGACAGAATCAGCCAACACTGTTTTTATTCCGTCATGGTTTCCGATAGAAGGCTATTTGGTTAGTACTCAAAACACTTTGATTACCATATCTTTCAAACCCGAGTTGAAACTTAACGTAAAAGAACTCAATTTCTCGGATAATTTTCCAATTGATAAATTAGAAACTTCAGGGTCTATAAGTTATTCGGCTAAGAACTTAATGGCCCAAAAACCGGAAGAATTGTCTCCAAAGTTCGAACAAATATTTCCAAAAGTCATGTTTGGCTTGAGCGTTTTTAGTTTAGAAGGCGTTAATGGAAAGGCAGATTCTTGGAATGAAATGGGCAAATGGTTTCATGATGAAATATTATATGGAACTAATGAGTTATCTGATGAAACGAAAAACAAAGTCAAAAATTTAGTAGGAAATGAAAAAGATCCGCTAAAAAAAGCAGCAATAATTTATAAATATGTTCAAGAAAAAACACGTTATGTCAGCATTCAAGAAGGTATAGGCGGTTGGAAACCCATGCTGGCAAAAGATGTTGATAAATTAGGTTATGGCGATTGTAAAGCACTCACCAATTACACAAAAACATTACTTGAACAAGTTGGTGTGACTTCGTATTATGCCAGATTATATGGCGATTCAAATAAAAGGGAAATTAATACGGATATAGTTTCTTTTCAAAGTAATCACGTTATTTTGGCCATTCCAAACCATACAGATTATGTTTGGCTAGAATGCACCAGTCAAATTCTTCCATTTGGCTTTCAAGGTGATTTCACTGATGACAGAAATGCTTTTGTAATAAAACCGGATGGTGGCGAAATAGTCAGAACCAAAACTTTTACGGAAACCGATAATTTAAAAACAATAAAAGCTTCTTATACAATCACTCAAGAAGGAAATCTTACAGGTAAAGTAAAAATCATTTCTAAGGCATTGCGTTATGACAGTTCATACAGTAAAGAACGCATGAGTAAAGAAGACCAAATCAAAAATTACAAGGAAGAATTCAGCAATATTAATAACTTGACAATCAAGAAAATCAGTTTTAGTAACAATCCTGCGACTATTGAATTTATAGAAGATTTAGAGTTGGTAGCAGAAGGTTATGCCCAAAACTCAGGTGGAAAATTATTGTTTGCTTTGAATGCTTTTGACCAAAATTCGTATGTGCCCAAAAGATACCGAACAAGAGAGTTTCCGTTTCAAATGGATAGAGGTTACACCAATGAGGCCGAAATTGAAATCACTATTCCCGACGGATTTATAATTGAAGCCAAACCGGATGGAATTACACTTGATACCGAATTTGGGTATTATAAAATTGAGTTCATAGCCGAAACCGCTAACAAAATTATATGCAAAAGAAAAATGGTTCTAAAAAAGGGCTTTTATGACAAATCAAAATATGAAAGTTATAGAAAATTCAGAGAAACCTTAGCCAAAAACGATAATTCAAAAATTGTCATCACCAAAGCTTAACACCATGAAAAAAATTATTGCTATTACCTTATTATTACTTAGCGGAATTATTTTTGCTCAAAAGAAAGAATTAGGAAAAGTAACCATTGATGAATTAAATGAAAAAGTGTCGCCAATAGATTCATCTGCAGTTGCCGCTTATTTAATTAAAAATTGTGATGTAAAATTTATGTATTCTGAAACCAACGGCTTTACGGTTATCAAGACATATAAAATTAAAATTAAGATTTACAAAAAAGAAGGATACGAATGGGCCAATCAAAGTATTGGTTATTATGTTGGTAGCAATGGAAAAGATAAATTGAATTTTTCAAATGCAGCCACCTATAATTTAGTTAATGGTAAAATCGAAAAATCAAAATTGAAAAGTGACGGAGAATTCGAAGAAAAAGTGAATGAATTTTGGGCAAGAAAAAAGATTACTTTACCCAATGTAAAAGAAGGTTCTGTTATTGAGTATGAAGCCCAGTTGGAATCAGAAAGACTTAATTCAATCGATGAATGGTATTTTCAAAGTAGTATTCCGGTGGTGTACTCAGAATTAAAAACAATTATTCCGGAATATTTTATCTATAACACTATGAATAGAGGTTATTTAGCGCCAAAAATCACCTCTGATAGAACGACTAAAACACATAGTTTTACCTCTAAAGAAAGAAGTGATGGACTTGTGTCAAAGACCACATTTTCTTCTGAACAAATTTCTTATTCCGAAAACAAAACAACATTTGTTCTTGAAAATATTCCGGCTCTCAATGATGAAGAGTTTGTGAATAATATTAAAAATTATACAGCAGGAATAAAATATGAATTGGCTTCCATTCAGTATCCGAATCAGCCTTTTAAAAACTTCAGTACCGATTGGGAAACAGTGGTGAAGAGTATATACGAAAACGAATATTTCGGACCAGAATTAAATAAAACCGGTTATTTTGAAAAAGATTTAGATGTTATTTTAAGCGGAATCAACTCTCAAGAAGAGCGAATCGCTGTCGTTTTCAATTTTGTTAAATCAAGAATGAATTGGAACGATATGTACGGATATAGTTGTAACGATGGCGTTAAAAAAGCCTATCAAGAGAAAAAAGGAAATGTGGCCGAAATCAACTTAATGCTTACTTCGATGTTAAGGTATGCCGGAATTGAAGCCAATCCAATCTTGATTAGTACGCGTTCTAACGGAGTTTCTCTATTTCCTTCAAGAACTGCTTTCGATTATGTTATTTCCGGTGTAGAAATCAATAACCAAGTTGTTTTATTGGATGCCACGAATAAATTCTCGTTACCAAACATTTTGCCAATTCGTGATTTGAATTGGTTTGGAAGAATCATCAGAAAGAACGGCAGTTCGGCGCAAATTAACTTAATGCCAACATTCAATTCTAAAGACGTGATAAATATGATGGCTACAATTGGTGCAGATGGTAACATAAAGGGAAAAATCAGAGATTAATACCTTGATTACAATGCCTTTGTTTACAGGATAAATAATCATGGTGTGGCCAAGGAAAGTTATATTGAAAAATTAGAGAAAAGGCATCAAGGGTTAGAAATAGAAGAATATGAAGTGCTGAATACAAACGATCTGTCTAAACCGATTGTGGAAAATTATAGCTTTACCTCAACCAATTCAGTAGAAATTATTGGCGATAAAATGTATGTTTCCCCTTTTATGTTTTTTGCAACTACAGAAAATCCATTTAAACAAGAAACTCGCCAATATCCGGTAGATTTTGTCTATCCAAATCAGGATAAATACAACATCAATCTCACCATTCCTGAAGGATATGTTGTAGAAACTTTACCACAGCCTAAAGCGGTCAGTATGCCTGAAGAAATGGGAAGTTTCAAGTACAATCTTTCAAATACTGGAAATCAAATCCAAATAGTATTTGTTTTAGATATTAATCAAGCTATTATAGGCTCGGAATATTATGATGCTTTGAAGAGTTTCTACAAAGAAATGATTAACAAACAAACGGAGAAAATCGTTCTGAAAAAAGTTTAACATTATGAAAAAACTAATTGTCACCCTATTATTATTGGTTAGCGGATTTACTTTTTCTCAAAAATACGAACTGGGAAAAGTTACCATAGAAGAGTTAAATGAAAAAAAATGTCCTAGTGATACTTCAGCGCCAGCGGCAATTTTATTTAACATAGGAAAAACTTATTTTGATTATTCACATGATCTCGGTTTTGAAATTGTTACGGAGTTATCTACTAAAATCAAAATATATAAAAAGGAAGGATATGGTTATGCTAATCATTCCATTGGTTATTTTGTCGGCGGAAAATCTAAAGAGAAAGTAATGATAACAAAAGCTTTTACTTACAATGTTGTAAATAATAAAATTGAAAAGACAAAGCTCAATAGCGATGGTGAATTTGAGGAGAAAGTAAATAATGATTGGATACTGAAAAAAATTACTATGCCCAATGTTAAAGAAGGTTCAATAGTTGAATATAAAATCGAGATACGCTCACCCTATATTTCTAATTTCCCGGACTGGGAATTTCAAAAAAGAATACCTGTAAATTATTCTGAATATACCACAAAAATTCCCGAGTATCAAGTATACAACTCACACCTTAAAGGTTATTTTACTCCAACAGTCATTAATGAAAGTAAAGCAAGAAAGATTGATTATACTTATGTTGAAGATGCAAATACAATTTTATCAAAAGGATTAACTACCGGAAGAGTAAGTTCTACCTTAGAGTTTACAGAAAAAACCACAAAATATATTCTTAAAGATTTACCGGCTTTAAAAGAGGAAGATTTTGTAAATAACATTAAAAATTACACAGCCGGAGTTAAACATGAATTGGCGTCAGTTCAGTATCCAAATGAACCATTTAAAAGCTTTACTACCGATTGGGAAACAATTGTAAAAAGTATATATGAAAATGAAGCTTTCGGGTCTGAACTCAATAAATCCGGTTATTTTGAAAAGGATTTAGAAGCTGTTTTAAATGGAGTTACTTCTCAAGAAGAGCGAATCATAGCGGTATTTAGTTTTGTGAAGTCTAGAATGAATTGGAATGATATGCATGGGTATCGTTGTAACGATGGCGTTAGAAAAGCTTACCAAGAGAAGAAAGGAAATGTGGCCGAAATCAACTTAATGCTTACTTCAATGTTAAGGTATGCCGGAATTGAAGCCAATCCAATTTTGATTAGTACCCGATCTAACGGCGTTTCGCTTTTCCCTTCAAGAGCAGCTTTTGATTATGTAATTTCCGGTGTTGAATTGAACAATCAAGTTGTTTTATTGGATGCCACGAATAAATTCTCGTTACCAAATATTCTGCCAATTCGTGATTTGAATTGGTTTGGAAGAATCATCAGAAAGAACGGCAGTTCGGCACAGATAGATTTAATGCCAACATTCAATTCTAAAGATATTGTAAATATAATGGCTACAATTGGTGCCGATGGTAATATAAACGGAAAAATCAGAGACCAATATTTTGATTACAATGCCTTTATTTACAGAGTAAATTACCATGGTGTCACCAAGGAAAGTTATATTGAAAAGTTAGAAAAAAGACATCAAGGGTTAGAAATAGAAGAATATGAAGTGTTGAATGCAGACGACCTATCTAAACCGATTGTAGAAAATTATAGCTTTACCTCAACCAATTCAGTAGAAATTATTGGCGATAAAATGTATGTTTCCCCTTTTATGTTTTTTGCAACTACAGAAAATCCATTTAAACAAGAAAC